>JAICSB010000450.1 GCA_025937115.1 Pseudonocardiaceae bacterium
GCCCAGGTGCAGCAGTTCGAGCACCTCGTCGAAGGACGCGGAGTCGCTGGCATCCGGGGTGGCGATCGGGTACAGCCGATCCAGATCACCGGGGATGAGGTCGGTGGCAAGCCGGCTCTCCCGGGCGCGCATCCAGTTCCGGTTGCCGCGCAGCGTGTTGATCTCGCCGTTGTGCGCGACGAACCGGTACGGGTGCGCCAGCGGCCAGGACGGGAAGGTGTTGGTGGAGAATCGGGAGTGCACCAGTCCCAGTGAGCTGGTGACCCGCTCGTCGGACAGGTCGGGGTAGAAGCTCACCAGCTGTTCCTCGGTGAGCATTCCCTTGTAGACGATCGTGCGCCCGGACAGGCTGGGGAAGTAGACGTCGAGGTCGTGCTCGGCGCGCTTGCGCACGCAGTACACCCGCCGCTCCAGTTCCATCCCGGTCTCGTGCCCGGTCTCTGCGCTGGCTAGGAACACTTGCTGGAAGCGGGGCATCGCCGAGCGGGCTGTCGGTCCGACTCCCTCGGGCTGCACCGGCAGCTGCCGCCAACCCAGTACCCGCATACCCTCCTGCACCGCGAGGTCCTCGACGGCGGCCATCACGGCGGCCTCCGCTACGTCGTCGTCCGGGAGGAAGGCGGTGCCGACCGCGTACCGACCCGGTTGCGGCAACTCGAAGTCGACGACCTGCCGGAAGAAGCCGTCGGGCACCTGGATCAGGATGCCGGCGCCGTCACCGGTGTCGGGCTCCCCGCCGCGGGCGCCCCGGTGTTCGAGGTTGCGCAACGCAGTGAGAGCCTTCTGCACGATTCCGTGATCGCGGCGTCCGGCGAGATCTGCCACGAAAGCCACGCCGCAGGCGTCATGCTCATAGGCAGGGTCGTACAGACCGGCTGCTGGACGTCCACGCTGTCCGGAATTCGGCCCTGAAGGCAGGTAGGTAGCGGTCACAAGCACCTCCCGTCGTCTCGATTGGGTTGATACACGCATCGGGACGACGTGCACCCATCTGCGGTGACCCTCAGGTTACCGCAGCGGATTACCTAGCCGTTATCTCTTCTGGCCGACGGCCTCGCAGCCAGAGCGCCGATTGACTTCGCCGCCACCGGGATTGACATACCGTCACACTCTGTGCATTCCCAGGGTACTGCAGCCGCAGTGCACAGAGGTGCCGCATTTGGCAACTTTCTTCCCAAATTGCCACCTGCGGCACGTCCGCAACGTATGCACACACTTCCCCGGTGGGATAGATGTGACAAATGTGACGGTGAGGCCTGACGGGCAGTCGCCGAAGATGCCCGACGGTCGGACGATGACGCATCCGGCGGGGGTGGCGTCGTCCCCCGTCGCCCGTCTGGGTGCACAATCACCCCCAACCGGGTGCTCGCCGGACCATCGGCGGCTGCCGGGAAAGGATGCGTGGTCGGATGGATGACCGTCGGTTGCTGTTGGTGCATGCCCATCCCGACGATGAGTCGTCCATGACCGGCGCAACGATGGCTGGCTACGCGCGGCAGGGCGCCACTGTTGTCCTGGTGACTTGTACCCGTGGCGAGCTGGGCGAGATCGTCGCGCCCGATCTTGCCGGGTTGCGCGAAGTCGATCCCGACGGGCTGGGTCTGCACCGGGAAGCAGAGCTGGCTGAGGCACTTGCCGCGTTGGGCACCACGCGGCAGCACTGGCTGGGCGGTCGCGGTCGCTGGCGCGACAGTGGGATCCCTGCCACCGAGGACCCGGCGGCCTTCGCCTGCGCCGACCTCGACGAGGCGATCCGGGCGATGGTCGGGATCCTGCGCACCGAGCGACCGCAGGTGGTGGTGACCTACGACGCCGACGGCGGGTACGGGCACCCGGACCACATCCAGGCCAACCGGGTAACCATGGCCGCGTTGGATCCCGCTGCTGACCCCCGTTTTGCGCCGGAACTGGGCGCGCCATGGCGGGTGGCGAAGGTCTACTGGATGACGTTGTCGCGCAGGCTGATCCAGACCGCGGTGGAGGCTGGGGTGTTGTCGTCGATGGAGATAGTGCCCAACTCGCTGCCCGACGAGGAGATCACCGCGGTGCTGGACGGGCGGGCATATCTGGACAGCAAGGTCGCCGCGCTGCGGGCGTACCGCAGTCAGGTGGATCTGCAGAACGGGATATTCGCCATGCTCACCCAGGTCGCCGAGTTCGCGGTGGAGAGCTACCTGCTGGTCCGCGGGCAGCGCGGGCCAGGCTCGGGACCGTACAACTGGGAGGACGATCTGTTCGCCGGTCTGGCGGGTCGGCCCGTGGCGGATTCCGGATGAACTCTCCGGAGGAGATTCAGGGTGCGTTGCGGCGCGTCCGGCGGCGCGGCGTCAGGCGCTGGGGGTCCAGCCGGGCCGTTGCGGCCGTCACCGTCGTCATTGCCGGCGGTGGTCCCGCCGTGCTACTCGCCCGGCGCGCCGGTGCGCATTCTGCGGAGTTCGCGCTGCCGGGTGGACGGACGGATCGCTGGGAGTCAGCGTCCTCGGCGGGCCGCCGCCGGCTCACCGAGGAGTTCGGGATGCGACTGCCACCGGAATCGGTGCTCGGGTTGCTCGACGACTACGTCACACACACCAGGCTCGTGATCACGCCAGTCGTGCTCTGGGCTGGCGAGCAGGCCCCCGCGGCGGGAGTCCTCGCCGTCCCGTTCGCCGACCTCGACGTCGAGCCGGTGTTCGTGGCGAGTTCGGAATCTGATCGTCCGGCGATCCGCCTGCCGCTGCACGGCGGCTGGTTGCACGCCCCGACGGCTGCCGTCCTGCACCAGTTCCGCGAGGTCGTCCTGCACCGCCGCCGTCATAGCCGCATCGCGGCTACGTGAGTGGCAACCGGTGCTGGAGCACTCAACGCCACTCACGACCAGTAGCGTGGGCGGGTGCGGGTGGCGACGTGGAATGTGAACTCGGTGCGTTCGCGGATGCCTCGGCTGTTGCCTTGGTTGGACCAGCGGGTGCCGGACGTGGTGTGCCTGCAGGAGACCAAGCTGCCCGCGGACGCCTTCGACGAGCTGGTTCGTCCTGCGCTGACTGAGCGCGGGTACGCCGTCGCCCACCACGGCGACGGTCGGTGGAACGGGGTGGCGATTGCCTCCCGGGTCGGTTTGGACGACGTCGTCGCGGGGCTGCTCGACGAGCCCGCCAATCCGGTGGGGCAGCTCCCGGGCCCTGAGGCCCGTGCGGTGTCCGCGACCTGCGCAGGATTGCGGGTGATCTCGGTGTACGTGCCCAACGGCCGCACCCCCGAGGACCCGCACTACCAATACAAGCTGCACTGGCTGGCCGCGCTGCGCGCCACCGTGGCCGCCGGAGATCCTGCGGTGACGGTGGTCTGTGGTGACATGAACGTGGCCCCCACCGACGACGATGTCTACAACGCGGCCGCCTTCGCCACCTCGACCCACGTCACACCCCCGGAACGCGACGCCCTGCGCGCCCTGGAGCTGCACGACGTGGTGCGGGAACGCTGGCCCGCCGAGCGGATCTTCAC
>JAICSB010000298.1 GCA_025937115.1 Pseudonocardiaceae bacterium
CCCTGGGGACAGCGTCGGCTGCCCCGACCACCGCCATACCCCAGCGACCTGCTCCAACCGGCTGGCCTCCAGCTCACTGTCGACCAGCTGCCGCAGATATAGTGCGTTACCCTGGGTGATGGACCACAACCGGCGCGCGGCGGCGGCGTCCACCGGGCCGCTGAGCCGGGCCCCCACCAGGACGGCTGTTTCATCCTGGGACAGCGGCTGCAGCTCCAGCCGCGTCAGGTGCCCGTCTTTCCACAGCGCGGTCACCGCGTCCGGCGCGGTCTCCCCGGTCCGCAATGTCAGCACTAGTGTCGCCGTCCGGCGCAGCGCCAGCTGGTGGACCAACGTCGCAGACAGATCATCCAGCAGGTGCGCGTCGTCCACGCCGATGATCACCTCGGCCTTTTCGACGCCAGCCAACAGCGCGTCGCTGGCTTGGCGAACCAACCGTGCCGGATCCGGGCCGACCACTCCCAGCGTTGCCGCGAACGCGCCCAGCGGCAGGGCCCGGGCCGAGGCCGTGGCCACGGCCCACCGGGTCAGCGCGCCTCGCCGCTGCGCTGCCGCCAGCGCCTCTCGGGCTAATCGCGTCTTCCCTACCCCAGGGGCCCCGGCCAGCACGATCCCGGCGGGCCCATTCCGGCGACAGATTAGCCCGCTGATCACACTCAGCTCCTCGGCCCGCCCGGTCAGCGGCCACGTCGGGGCCATACCCAGAGGGTAGAGACCACTACCAGCAGCCGGTAGAGCTCATCGTTGGTCAGGCCACTGCTTCGCGGGACGCTGCAGCCCGGCTAACGGTCCGCGCCGTCGTGTCCGGCCTGCCGGAGCGCTCGGCGGGCGCGCACAATGGGCAGCGGGTCCAGCGGGTGGCGGACCAAATGTCGCACGATGGCCCGCGGCACGGTGCGAGTGAAAAAGACGTCCACGTCAATCGACGCGCGCACCGCGCGCACGTGTTCGCGAGGCATCCGGGAGCGGATGAGCCCCTGGCTCAAATCGTTGAGATCCGCCCGCCGGAAGGCCTCGGCGAGCTCCGCATGGCGGCCGCGGTAGGCGGTCAGGTGATGATGCTTCGCGACGATTACCGAAAGCTCGTCAGCCCAGCGGCCGCGTCCGGTGCGCTGCAGCCAGGATTCCATGGTGCGGATGGAAGGTCCCAGATAGTTCAGCGAGCTGAATACATCGATGTCGTGGAAAGCTGCTGCAATAGCCAGCTTATCGTCGCGGTGATCCCGGTCAGGCACAATTACGCGGGCCATATTGAAGACGCGGTAGGCGTGGCCGCGGTAGCTGGTCCAGCCGCGCTCATCACCCCGGGCGTGGTCACGATGGCCTTCGAGGATCTCCTCGATCAGAGGGTGGGTGTGCAGGAGGTCGAGGTGCCCTCCTGATGTCTGGGGTTCGCGCATGTGGAAGCTCCTTCAACCCATCCGGTCGGCGGCCAGGTACCGGCCAACATCGTGGCTAGCTTCGCCTCGGCGACATGCAACAGCGGGTTCAGCGCTTGGGGTTGCATGGCCAGGCACTCAGCGATGAGCTCGTCGGTCAGGCCGGCGTCGCGCAGCCGCAAGGCCAGCGAGTAAGCCCCTGGCAAGCGTCGGATTGCCTCCGCGCGCCGGCGCTGCCGAGCGCTCGGATCGTCGGCTGGGCAACCGTCGACACCGACCACCGCAACCTCGTCGCTCATCTCAGCTTCTTTGCCGCTGGCTGGGGTCCCGACTCCAGCTCGGACTTCAGGCGGCGCAACGTCTCCCGCATACCCTCCCGGTTGACCTCCGGGCGCATGGTCGCAGACTTGCCGGTGAAGATCCGACCTAACACTGTGGAACCGAGATTGCGTTTGTCGAACCAGTACTCGGTGATCTCGGTGCCACCCTTGTCAGGGGAGAATCGGTACCCCCAGCGAGCCACGGGCAGCCCGAACGTGGTCACATCGAACGCAAACTCCACACCCGGATCCGCCACCCGCACCTGGCATGAGCTGAACCAGATGAACGGCCCGTTCCTGTTCCACCCGATGAACCGGGCTGGTGTGCCGTTTTGCCTGCGCCAGATCCATACCGCGAAACACTCGGGGCTCCAACGGGCCATCCGGCGTACGTCGGCCACCGCAGTAAAAACCTCCGCGGCGGGCGCCGCCACTACAATGTGCTCCTCCACCGCCGTCGACGTGCCACTAGTCATCGCTGTCCTCCTTATTCCGGTGATGGTTATCAACGCACGGTCGAGATGACTCTCGAATGTTGCCCACAAATCGTCCGAAATTGCTCTGTGCTGGCGTCCGCGTCGAAGACGCTTACCGGGTACGCGCAGAACAGCGAGAACGGGTATCTGGTGGCGAGGTCGTTCCAGAGGTCTTCTAATGCGATGGCGGCCGCGACGTTGCCCTGGTCCCACAGCACCGAGACCATCTCACCATAGATCCGCACCTCGCGTTGGCCGTCCGCCGCTTGGGAAATGAGACTCCCGATGGCGGCTTCGAAGCGCGCCGGGTCCGGCATGGATCCCACCATGAACGTCGCCAACACGTCGGATGCGTCCAGTGCGAGGTAGCGACCGCATCGCTGAGCTTCAGGTAGGTCGATGCCCGCTTCGGTGAGGGCGCGACCGAACCAATCCCGGTGGGAGGTGGTGGCAATTACGATGGCAGCAGCGTCGGAGTGCAGGCCTGACCTCAGGAAATCCCGCACCGTGTCCGCCAGGTGGGTTTCCGTGTCGTAGAACCCGACGACGTGCGAATGGCGCTTGAGGGCGGCAATGTCGTCACGCTGTAGCTCAGCCAGCCGATGAGCGAGGTCATGTGGGCTGATGCGGTACAGGCCACCCCTCCGCTGCACGCCAAGCCGCTTCGCCCAAGCGCTGTCGAGCAGAACGTAGCCGTTCGATCGGCGGTTGCGCCGCCGGTGAGGGATCGTGGGCATCGTTGCGTCCTCCTACCCTCTCGGGGGCGATGCGCCCGCTGAACTCCGACCTGGGACCAGGATGCGCTCGCCTGGAGGCGGCCATGCGAGTAGTCGACTACTCACTTCGGGCCCGAAAGTCGGGGTTTAGTCGCCGCGGAGCAGGGCGGCGAGCCCAGAGCGGTCGGAGGCGCCGAGTTTGGCGCAGGCCCGGTAGAGGTGGCCCTCGACGGTGCGGACTGACAGGGTCAGCCGCTCGGCGATCTGGCTGGGTCAGCGGCAGTGGCGCGGTGAGCGCGGCCAGCGCGGGGGTGCGGGCGTCCTCGCAGGCCTGCGCCAACCGTCGCGCGCGGGTGGCTGTGGCCTGGGCGGAGCCGCGACGGTCCTGGCGGGCGTGCGCGGTGGCGGCTTGGGCGTCGGCGTCGGCGGCGAGCAGCAGCGCGCCCATCTGTTCGAGTTGGACCGAGGCGGCGTGCAGCGCTGCGCCGTCGTCGGCTGCCAGGGCGGCAGCGTGCGCGGCCGCTGCGGGAGCGCGGGGCCCGTCGACTTGGGTGGCCAGCTCGGCGAGCCGGCGGCCTGCGACTGTGCGGTCACCGAAGCAGACCGCGGTGTGCAGAGCGACCACTTCCGTGGCGGGTTGGTGTTGCGACGCGGCCAGCTGCGCCGCTTGCCGGGCCAGCGCAACGGCTTCGCTGATGGTGCCCTCAGCGGCGGCGACCCAACCCCCAGCGAGTAACACCTCTGGATCCAAGACGGCGTGCGCCGGATTCAGCGCGGCCGTCATCTCCTAGAGGGCTTGGCGGGCCGCGCTCGCCTCACCGGCCATCCCAAGCACCCCGGGGAGATCCGTGAGCAGCGAAGGCGTCGACCAGTTGCCATTTGCGCCGAGGACCTGACGGAACCAGCGGGCCGCTGTCTTGACCAGGCCGCGGGACTGGGCCACTGCCCCGCACATGGTGCCGGTGAGCAACTCTCCAACGCCGGGGGTGTCCTGGCAGCGCTCGCGGTACCACTGGGCGGCCTGCTCGGCCTGGTCGATCAGGCCCGCGAGGAGCAGCCCCCGGACCCATGACGCTCCGATCATGGCCGCCTGGAGCAGCCCAGTCTCGAACGCGTCGGCGCGCGCATCGCTTCGTTGCACTCTTTCGGCAAGCCCGTCGAGGCTGCCCAGCGCCGCACAGCTCGCGACGAGACCCCAGGTTGCCAGCTCCTCGGCGGCGGGGGAGCATCGCGGATCGGCGAGCACCCCGGCGGCCGCCTCAGCGGCCCGCACCGACCGGCCGAGCGAGGCGTCAACTACTGAGCGCAAGCCGGCTAGCTCCAGGACGGCGGCGTCATCGGAGATGGCGTTGCCGGTGGCATCGAGCACGGCCTCGGCTTCCGCGGGACGGGCCAGTCCCCAGGCCAACGCGGCCACCCGGGGAATCGCCGCCTGGACGCGCTCGGCGTCGGTGCGAACCAGGGCATCGAGATTGGCCAGCTCGGTATCAGCCTCGGCCGGCCCGCCGGACCAGGTCAGCGCATTACCCAGCAGCAGTCGCGGCTCGAAACTGCCGCCGGCGGCCACCGCGGCCCGGGCGATCCGGCCGGCCAGCGCGAGATCTCCCAGCTCGGTACTCCGGCGGGCGGCGGCGGTGAGCAACGCGGGATCCGGTGGCAGGTCGGATTCCAGCGCCAACAACGCCCGTCGCAGGGTGTCACCGGCTCGCCGGGCGCCGGTGGCGGCTAACGCGCCGGCGAGGCGACCGCGCAGCCGCCGAGCGTGCAGCGTCCCGATCCGCGCCCGTTGCACCTCGCCGTAGAGCGGGTGGGCCAGCCTGGTCTCCAGGCGCCGACCATCCGGATATACCTCGACCAGACCGCGGGCCTCGACCTGCTCCACCGCCACCGCGTCGGTCAACCGGCTCAGCAGCGACACCCCCA
>JAICSB010000038.1 GCA_025937115.1 Pseudonocardiaceae bacterium
CCGCCGAATACATGACGTCCGGCTGCAACGAGCCACCACCCTCCAGGCTCCAGACCGCTAGCCGAAGGCTGTCCTCCCGCCGCCGTGCGCCTGCCGCTGCCAGAGCGTCGGCAAGGGCGCGGGCCGACTCCAAATCGACCTGTGCCTCGACGTCGCCGACTCCAAATCGACCTGTGCCTCGACGTCTTGGAGAAGCGCCACCTCGAGGGGGTTCGCCCACTGCCAGGACTTCGAGTGCTCGGCGACCGGGTTCATCAAGTCCGGCCAGGCGAGCCTCGATGATCTCCCTGAGACGAGAAGACGCAGGAAGCGAACCGCTCAGCCGCCAGATTCCGTCTTCGCGACGCAGCGACCGTGTCTCAAGCGCGCCGAGAACGACCTCTCTGAGGAACAAGACATTGCCCTGCGTGCGCCTATGCAGTAGGTGCACGGTTGCTCCGTCTACCGGCCCCTGAAGTGCGGCGGTGAGGAGCTCGCCACTCTCATCGACAGCCAAAGGAGGAAGCTCGATCCGTTCGGCGAGCCCGTCCTTCCACAGCGCCATGACTGCATCGGGGACTTGTTCGCCGGAGCGGACAGTGGCGAAGACGAACGTCTGCTCGGTCGTTGCCAACAGATGGGTGAGGGCGGCTGAGGCTTCGTCAAGGAGGTGAGCATCGTCGACCAGGACGGCCACCGGCTTGCCCTTGCCCCGTCCAGCTACCGCGTCAGCGATCTTGCGCAGTACCTCCAGCAGGTCGGTACTCGGAGCCAGGTCGGGTACGAGCGACGCGAAGGCCCCGAAGGGAATCCCCGCCGCGCCGTGAGTAGCCGGAGCCCTGAGCGGGACGAAGCCCCGGGCGGTCGCGAGATCGAGGCACTCGGTTGCCAACCGGGTCTTTCCCACACCCGCCGCACCGGCCAGCAGGATCGCACCGCGGCCGGTGTGCAGCAGCGTGCTCACGTGCTTCAGCTCGGCCACTCGTCCGACGAGCGGCCACTTGACGTCCGGGAAACCCGGTTTCACCCCTGGATCGTCGCGCAATAGTGGCCGCAAAGTCGAACATACGGCCGCACGAAGTCCCAAACCGCATTATCAGCCGACGGCTACAACGTTTCGATCCAGTTGCGCAGCAGGTGCGCACCTGCGTCGCCGGATTTCTCGGGGTGGAACTGCGTCGCCCACAGCGGTCCGTTCTCCACCGCGGCGACGAAGGGCTCGCCGTGCTCAGCCCACGTCACCAGCGGAGGTGTCAGCGGCCCTGAGCTCTCCAGCTCCCAGCGGCGAGCGGCGTAGGAGTGCACGAAGTAGAAGCGGGTGCCCGGGTCGAGACCGGCGAACAGCCGCGAGTCCGCCGGCGATGCCACCGTGTTCCACCCCATGTGCGGCAGCACGTCGGCCTTCAACCGCTCGACGGTGCCCGGCCACTCGCCGCAGCCGTCGGTCTGCACCCCGTGCTCGACACCCCGGCTGAACAACACCTGCATCCCGACGCAGATCGCCAGCACCGGGCGACCGCCGGCCAGTCTGCGGCCGATGATCCGGTCCCCGCGCACCGAGCGCAGCCCAGCCATGCAGGCCGCAAACGCTCCGACCCCGGGCACCACGAGTCCGTCGGCATTCAGGGCAGCGTCGAGGTCCGCAGTCACCACCACGTCGCCACCAGCCCGCCGCAGTGCCCGTTCAGCAGACCGCAGATTCCCCGACCCATAGTCCAAAACGACGACGCCGCTCACCCCGCCAGCTTGGCCCACCAGCATTCAGCGGGGTAAACGAGGTACGAATTACCCCGCTGCGCCCGCTGAATGCGTCATCCTGGGGTGGTGCGCGACGAGGATCTGATGCGGCACTTGGGGGATCTTGTGGCGCGTAGCTACGAGGGGGCGGTGTCCTGGGTAGACAGGGTGGCGGTGTTCCACCGGGCGGTTGAGCTGCTCGATCCGGTGATCCGGCGTGTCCTCACCGAGGCCGACACGGCATTTCTCGACAACACCGGTGAGATCACCCGCCGCAGCGTCGAGCAGGACGACGGCAGCGTGGGCGATCACTGGGAGCTGTCCTGGCCGCGGCAGCGGGAGGCCGTTTCCCGAGACGGTGGTCCGGTCGCGCCGGTCCAGGTGATCGCCTGGTTCCGCCGCAGCTTCAACCACGCCCATTTGCGGGGCTCGATCGCCGGGGACTGGCCGCTGCAGGTGACCAGCACCGACGACGCCACCCGGCAGTTGCCGATCGTGCGCGCCATCGTCGAAGCGGAGTTACACCAGCGGATCTACGAAGGCCGATACCCGGTAATGCCTGTGGCGGTCCGTAAATACGGCCTGCCACCTAGCTGAACGCTGCCCCGCCGTCAGGGTGGGCGGCTCGCCAGCTGTCCCACACTTCTGGTCGCAGTTTGCCGCGGGCGGGCACGGTAAGGCCGTGGGCGCGGGCCCAGGCACGGACTTCTGCAGTGGCGGGTTCAGGGGCGGTGGGCGCGTTGTCGAGCTCGCAGGTTTGCGATGCCGATTCGCTCCAGGGCAGCCGGCTCGGTTGCTGCCCAGGTTTGTGCGGCAGTCAGATACCGGTAGGTCCACTCCTCGGCCAGCGGCCGGGTTTCGCAGAATACGAGCGCGACGGTGGGCCACCGGACCTGGAGCTCGGCCAGGCCATCAGCGACCACTGCAGGACGCACCCGGTCGAGCTTGAAGATCGCCGAGTAGCGGTCCTCAACGACGACCGCGGCCCGAGGTAGTGCCGCGAGTTGAGCCAGCGCAAAGCGCAGAGTGCCACCGGTGAGGCTGGACACCAGGTCGGGCAGCGACTAGCTCGGCGATTCCGGCTGCGCGGGCGGTGGGTGTGCGCACGTCGGGGCGGGCCTGCTTACGGGTGCGCGGGGACTGCCAGAAGACCGCGTCGCGCAGCCGCAGCAAGTAGGCCAGCCGGGACTCCGGATCCGGGTTATGGGCGATCAGCAGCTCCACAGGCATCAGTTTGGCGTGATAATCGTCGCGCTGCGACGCTGGGCCCGTCACGCCGCTTGCAATGGGTTGAACCACTGCAGGCCCGAGAACCGCGCGAAACCACTGTCGCTGGTCGCCAACCGCAACCCATGCTCGACGGCGAGCGCGGCCAGGTGGGCATCAGGGACGTCGTTCGCTCGCAGCCCTGCCTGGGCCAGGCAGGCGCCCAGCGCTTCACGATGCCGCGCGGTCGGTGCCGGCGTCCAGACCGGACCGGCATCCAGCCATGCGGTCACCTGAGCCCATGCATCGCCGATCGACTCCGGTTCGGTGAACAGCCGCGGGTTGGTGACCAGGCGCACGAACGCGAGGAGGCTCGCCCAGGGCAGTGCCACCCGCGGCGCCCCAACCAGCTGATCCTCCAGCCAGGTCCGCGCCGCCTCATGTTGGGGATAGGACGTGACGTGAGCGTAGATCAGCAGGTTCGCGTCGATCGCGATCACCGGTAGCTCTCGCCCTCGGTGATCGCGAGGGCCTCGGTGACGTCGTCAACGTCGGGCAGTCGCGGCGCGCCGAGCGACACCGGGCGGGTGAACGGTCCGCGTGGCGCTGCGTCCTCGCGACCCAGGTGCGCCAATCCCACTCGCAGCGCATCGTTGACCAGTTGCCGAAAGGACCGGTCCCCGCGGGCGCGAAGCTGTTCGAGCTGCGCCGCGATGTCGTCGTCGAGACTGAGAGTCGTCCGCACACATCACAGCATACAATGTCTGATGCGGTGATGCTCGGCTATCGCCGGTGGAAGGCCAGAACGGGATACACCGACTCTCAGAGCAGCCAAGCGACGCCACTGGCGATCGCTAGTGCGGTGCCGATTCCCAGCACCACGGCCAGCGCGCGCGAGCTGCGCCAGGCCGACACCACGCCGCCGAGCAGGAACCCCGCCACTGCCAACAGGGCTAGACCGACCCAGCTCACAGCACCCCTTTGGTGGACGGCACCCCGCAGGTCTGCGGGTCGAGCTCCACCGCAACGCGCAATGCCCGCGCCAGCGCCTTGTACTGCGCCTCGGTGACGTGGTGCGGATCGCGACCGTGCAGCACCCGGACGTGTAGCGCCAGCTGCGCATGAACGGCCAGCGTCTCGAAGACGTGCCGGTTGAGCACCGTCGGGTAGTTGCCGCCCACTACGAACCCGGTCAACACGTCCGGTTCACCGGTGTGCACGCAGTACGGGCGCCCGGACACATCCACAGCCACATGCGCCAGGGTCTCGTCCATCGGCACCCACGCATCCCCGAAACGCCGGATGCCGGACTTGTCCCCCAGCGCCTGGTGCAGTGCCTGACCGAGCACGATGGCGACATCCTCGACGGTGTGGTGCGCGTCGACGTCGACGTCGCCGGTCGCGCGCACGACCAGGTCGAACGCCGCGTGCTTGCCCAACGAGGTGAGCATGTGGTCGAAAAACGCAATGCCGGTGTTCACCTCGGTAGACCCGGTGCCGTCGAGATCGAGCTCAACCAGTACCGAGGACTCCTTGGTCACCCGCTCGATCCGCGCTGTACGGCTCACCGTGCCTCCCGGGCTAGAACTGCCGCGCTGGCGGCGAGGAACGCGTCGTTCTCCGCGGGGGTGCCCACGGTGACCCGGAGGTGGCCCGCGATTCCCACGTCGCGGATCAGGACACCGTGCTCCAGGTAACGCCGCCAGGCCGCGGGCGCATCGGCGAACCATCCGAACAACACGAAGTTGGCATCCGACGGCACCACCTGGGCGCCAAGGTCACGCAGCCCCGCGATGACGCGCTCGCGCTCGGCCACCAAGGTAGCTACGGATTCCAGCGTCGAAGACCCGTGCCGCAGGGCGGCGCAGGCGGCAGCCTGGGTGAGCGCCGAAAGATGGTACGGCAGCCGCACCAGCAACAGCGCGTCCACCATCGCCGGCGCGGCGGCGAGGTAGCCCAACCGTCCGCCCGCGAACGCGAACGCCTTGCTCATCGTCCGGCAGACCACCAGCCGGTCGGCGAACTGCGCTAGCAGTCCGATCGCGCTCGGGCGCCGGGAGAACTCCCCATAGGCCTCGTCGACCACCACGATGCCCGGCGCCGCGCCGAGCACCGTCGCCAGATCGTCCGGCGGGATCGACTGCCCGGTGGGGTTGTTGGGGCTGGTAATGAACAGCACATCGGGCCGATGCTGCTCGATGGCGGCCACCGCGCCGATGGGATCCAGCGAGAAGTCCGCCCGCCGCGGCGCCGGGATCCACTGCGTGCGGGTGCCCGCGGAGATGATCGGGTGCATCGAGTAGGACGGGGTGAAGCCCAGTGCGCTGCGGTCGGCTCCGCCGAAGGCCTGCAACAGCTGCTGGATGATTTCGTTGGACCCGTTGGCGGCCCACAGGTTCGCCGCGGTCAGCGGCACGCCGGTGCGCTCGGCGAGGTAGCCGGCCAGATCGGCGCGCAGCGCCATGGCGTCCCGGTCGGGGTAGCGGTGCAGGTTCCGCGCCGCCAGGGCCACTGCGGCGGTGACGTCAGCCACCAGCTTGGGAGGCGGCGGGTAGGGGTTCTCGTTGGTGTTCAACTGCACCGCGACGTCAAGTTGCGGCGCTCCGTAGGGAGCGCGGTCCCGCAGGTCGTCGCGCAGGGGTAGATCGGCGAGCGTCACGTCGCAACCGATCGGCCCGGCCACCGCTGTCACTGCGAGGTCCCCCGGAACCGTGCGGTAATCGCCTGACCGTGCGCGGGCAGGTCCTCAGCTTCAGCCAACGCGACGACGTGGTCGGCGACCTTCACCAGAGCATCGGAGTCATACTCGATGAGCTGGACGCCGCGCAGGAAGGTCTGCACGGACAGCCCCGAGGAGTGCCGAGCGCAGCCTCCGGTGGGCAGCACGTGATTGGAGCCGGCGCAGTAGTCGCCCAGCGAGACCGGCGCGCAGGGGCCGACGAAGACCGCCCCGGCGTTGCGCACCCGACGAGCCACCGCGGACGCGTCGGCGGTCTGGACCTCCAGGTGCTCGGCCGCGTAGGCGTCCACCACTGATAGCCCCGCGGCCACGTCGGAGACGAGGATGCAGCCGGACTGCCGGCCGGTCAGCGCGGTGCGGATCCGCTCGGTGTGTTTGGTGGCTGCGACCTGCCGGTGCAGCTCGGCCTCGACGGCGTCGGCGAGCGCTACCGAGTCGGTGACCAGCACGCTGGCCGCCAGCGTGTCGTGCTCAGCCTGGGAAATCAGGTCAGCGGCGACGTGCACCGGGTCGGCAGTGGCGTCGGCCAGGATGGCGATCTCGGTGGGGCCGGCCTCGGCGTCGATGCCGATCATGCCGCGCAGTGCGCGCTTGGCTGCGGTGACGTAGATGTTGCCGGGGCCGGTGACCATGTCCACCGGGTCCAGCTCCGCGCCGTCGGTGTCCGTGCCGCCGTAGGCGAGCAGCGCGATGGCCTGCGCTCCCCCAACGGCCCATACTTCGTCAACCCCGAGTAGCGCGGCGGCGGCAAGCACGGTGGGATGCGGCCGGCCACCATGAGCGGCCTGCGGCGGCGAACACACCACCAGTGACGCCACGCCTGCCACCTGCGCGGGCACCACGTTCATCACCACCGTGGACGGGTAGACCGCCAGGCCGCCGGGCGCGTAGAGCCCGACCCGGGCCACCGGAACCCACCGCTGCGTGACGGTTCCGCCGGCTACCACCTGGGTGACCATCTCAATGCGTCGCTGGTCGGCATGCGCTCGGCGGACCCGGGCGATGGACTCCTCCAGCGCGGCGCGCACCGTCGGGTCCAGCTGCTCCAGCTCGGTGCGCAACGCGTCAGCCGGCACCCGGACACCAGCCGGCCGCACCCCATCAAAGCGTTCGGCGAAGTCCAGCACCGCCGCCACACCCCGGTCGCGCACCGCGTCGATCACCGGAGCCACCTGGTGGGCCACCGCGTCGACGTCGACTTCGGCCCGCGGCAGCATGCCCCGCAGCGTCGCGGGGCCAGGAAGACGACCACGCAGGTCGGTGCGGCCAAGCATGCGAACCCCTCTCAATCCGAGCGTCGCCTCCCAGGGTAAGCGCCGCTGCGCATTGAGCGGGCTCAGCGGGGTGTGACACCTCGAAATAGCCACCCTCAGCCTGCTGAACGCGCCACCGTTACCATGCGTGGGATGGCTACGCGGCGGGTTGTGATGGGCGCTGTAGTGGGGATTCTCGCGCTGGTCATTCCGATCTCGGCGGCCGCGGCGCCGGCCCCGCCGTCGTCGGCGTACCGGGTGCCGGGGGTGGACAACCCAGCCACGCGCACCGCCGTCGCGAATCAGGGCGTGGAGGTCCTCGGTGGCGGCCGCGACTATCTGGAGGTACTCGCCACGCCCGCGCAGGCCGAGCGACTGCGGGCCAGCGGGCTGCGGTTGGTCTCACTTCCAGCGGCCGCACCGCTGCTGGTACCGGTGGCGCCCGGCCAATTCCCCATCGGGTACCAGGGCTATCACACCTACCGCCAGCTCACTACCGAGCTGGACTCGCTGGCGGCCGCGCACCCCAACCAGGTCGCGGTATCCAGCTACGGAAAATCGGTCCAAGGCCGCCCGCTGCTGCTGGTGAAGATCAGCGACGATGTGCGTACTGACAAGCACGAGCCCGAAGTACTGTTCAGCTGCGCTCAGCACGCCCGTGAGCACATCACCGTCGAAATGTGCTTGCACATTGTGCGACGGCTGGCGCAGGGCTATGGAACCGATCCGGTAATTACCCGGCTGCTGAAGTCCCGGGAGATCTGGGTGATGCCGATGGCCAACCCCGACGGCGCCGAGTACGACATCTCCACCGGCCTTTTCGCGATGTGGCGCAAGAACCGCCAACCGACTCCGGAGAATCGTGAGGTCGGCACCGACCTCAACCGGAACTGGGGCGACGAGTGGGGCTGCTGCGACGGGTCAAGTGCCAATCCCGCCAACGACACCTACCACGGCCCGGCCCCGTTCTCAGCGCCGGAGACAGCGCAGCTCCGGGACTGGGTGAACAGCCGGGCCATAGGCGGGGTGCAGCAGATCACCGCCCACATCGACTTCCACAGCTTCTCCGAGCTGGTGCTCTGGCCCTACGGTTTCACTGCCAGTGCCACCGGCCCCGGCCTGAATAAATCCGATGCGGATACGTTCCGCAAGTTGGGCGAGCAGATGGCCGCCACCAACGGCTACACGCCGGAGCAGTCCAGCTAGCTCTACATCAACGACGGCTCGATTGGGGACTGGATGTGGGCGCAGCACCACATCTGGTCCTACACGCTGGAGATGTACCCGACGAGCCTGACGCAAGGCGGATTCTACCCACCGGCGTCGGTGATAGACCGCGAGACCACCCGCAATGACGCGGCGGTGGACCTGCTCCTGAACTACGCAGACTGCGTCCCGCGAATCATCGGAGCCCACTGCGCCGCCCGGTAGCCGCACGAGGAGAGATGCTCAATTGCCTCAAGACATAGCGCATGAGCTGGTCGCACGGACCCCAACCTACGAATTCCGCTCCGCCGGCAAGCTCTGCACCGCATGCGGCGCAATCATCGGCAACATACGCGGCGACGACCAAATCCACACCCAATGGCACCAGGCCCTCGCAGCACTGCTGGCACCCGAGTAGCCGCCATTCGGAGCCGAATGGCGATTGGTGAGGGCCTGGAAACCGCGATTCGGCTCCGAATGGCGCCGGCACCCCTCAGCACAAGTCGAGACCGAGATCGAGGGCTGGGGCTGAGTGGGTGAGGGCGCCTACCGAGAGGTAGCGCACGCCGGTTTGGGCGTATGCGCGGGCGACGTCGAGGGTCAGGCCGCCGGAGGCTCCCAGCGCGGTGTTCGAGCCTGCGGCGCGGCGGACCGCTTCGGCGCACTGCGCGACCGTCATGTTGTCCAGCAGCACCAGGGACACCTCTGCGGCCAATGCCTCGTCCAACTCGTCGAGGGTGCCGACCTCCACCTCACAGGGCAACGCGGCAGCATGCGCCCGCACGGCCGCGATCGCCGCAGTCACCGAACCAGCTGCGGCCACGTGGTTGTCTTTGATCAACACTGCGTCCCCGAGCCCCATCCGGTGGTTGACCCCGCCGCCGCAACGCACCGCGTACTTCTGCAATGCGCGCAAACCGGGCAGTGTCTTGCGTGAGTCCCTGATCGAGACGTCGGTGCCGGCCACCGCATCCACCCATGCCGCGGTGGCGGTAGCCACCCCGGAAAGATGACACAGCAGGTTCAGCGCGGTTCGCTCGGCGGTAAGCAGGCCAGCGACCGGGGCACGGACCGCGAGTGCGATATCGCCGGTGGCAAGCCGCTCTCCGTCCTGGCGCCCCATGGTGATCTCGTATCCGCCGGCTCCGAGTACCGCGTCGAGCACGGCGACGAATACCGGCAAACCGGCTAGCGTGCCAGGTTCACGTGGCGAGACAGTTGCCGTGGCGGCAGCTCCAGCGGGCACGCAGGCCGCAGTGGTGGCGTCCGGGCCGTAGCGTAGGTCCTCCGCCAGCGCGGTGCTGATGACCCGGTGCATTTCGTCGGCATCGACCCCCACGCTGGCGAGTACGTTCACGCCACCCCTCCGATCAGCGCCGGCTCGGCCGGCACCGGGATACCGGCATCGTCGAGCACCACGGCGATGCTGCGCCGCCAGCGCTCCGCAGGACGGGGATGATCGGTCCGCAGATGGCAACCACGGCTTTCGGTGCGTGCGGCAGCGGCGGCCAGCACGGCGGCCGCCGCCAGGGTGAGCGCAGCGTCCTCGGCGTCATGCGGCGTCCGTATCCGCCGGCGTGTGGTGGCGCCCGCGACTGCCGCAGCAGCGGCGAGACCGGCCGAGTCGCGCCCGATGCCGGCGTGGGCACTCATCGCTTGCTGCAGCGCGTCCCGATCAGCGACGGGACGAAGCTCGTGGGAGGGCACCGGGACACCGGGACACCGGGACACCGGGAAGTCAGCAGCCACCGCCTCCGCGGCCCGTCGCCCCATCACCAGCCCCTCCAGCAGGCTGTTGGAAGCCAGCCGGTTCGCGCCGTGCAGACCAGTCCGGGCTACCTCTCCCGCGGCGTACAACCCGGGCACAGTCGTCCGGCCGCTGGTGTCGGTGACCACGCCACCGCACTGGTAATGCGCGGCCGGGGCCACCGGAATCGGCTCGCAGGCTGGGTCAATGCCGACCGACGCACAGGCCGCGTGCACCGTCGGGAAACGACGGCGCAGCTGCGCGCTGCCGAGGTGGGTGGCGTCCAGCAGGACGTGGTCGGTGCGCGTCGCCGCCATCCGTCTGGTGATCGCCGCGGCCACCACGTCGCGCGGCGCCAGGCCACCGAGCGGATGCACACCGGTCATCACCGGGGCGCCGGCGATGTCCAGCAGGACTGCGCCTTCGCCCCGGATCGCCTCGGTGACCAACGGCTGGCGACCCCTCGACCCTGCGCCCAGGTGCAGCGCTGTCGGATGGAACTGCACAAACTCCAGGTCAGCGGTCAGCGCCCCGGCTCGTAACGCCAGTGCCAACCCGTCACCGGTGGCAACATCGGCATTGGTGCTGGCGGCATAGAGCTGACCGAGACCTCCGGTGGCAAGCAAGACGGCCCGAGCGCGCAACACTCCGCCACCTTGCTCGTCGAGCAGGGCCAAACCGGCGACTCGACCGGTATCGTCGCGCAGCACCTCACTGACCGACTGCCCTTCCAGCAACGCCAGCTGCTGACTGCGAGCGGAGCTGGCCAGCGCCCGCTCTATCTCGGCGCCGGTGGCGTCACCACCGGCGTGGATCACTCGGTAGGCCCGATGTCCGCCCTCCCTGGTGCGGTGCACATCCGTCCAACCACCGTCGAAGACGGCACCGTGCGTCCTCAGGTCGCTGACCGCGGCGGGGCCGGCGGCCAGGATCGTCCAGACGGCGGCCTCGTCGCAGAGCCCGGCGCCGGCCGCGAGCGTGTCCGCTACGTGCGCGTCCACGCTGTCTTCGGACGGTGACGATTGATCACCGGGCAGCACCACCGCGATACCGCCCTGCGCCCACTGGGTGTTGCCGTCCTCGACCGTGGTCTTGGTCACAGCCACCACCCGCAGGCCGAGCTGGGCGGCGCGCAGGCCTGCGGTCAACCCGGCTACGCCAGTACCGACCACCGCGAGGTCGACGGTGACCTCCCAGGCCGTCACTCGTTACCACCCGGCCGGCCGATAGCGATCATGCGCTGCACCGCGCTACGGGCGCGCGCGGCGATGTCGGCGGGGACGGTCACTTCGTCGACACCGTCGCGCAGTGAGCGCAGCAACGCCGCCGGAGTGATCATCTTCATGTACCGGCAGGAGGCCCGGTCGTTGACCGCTTGGAAGTCGACCCCCGGGGCCGCGCGCCGCAGCTGGTGCAGCATGCCGATTTCGGTGGCCACCAGTACTTCGTGCGCGCCAGTCGCCCGGGCAGCATCGAGCATGCCGCCGGTGGACAGGATCCGCACCCGTTCGGCGGGCACCGCACCCGCACCCGCCAGGTACAGGGCACTGGTCGCGCAGCCACATTCCGGGTGGATGTAAAGCTCGGCGTCGGGCCTGGTCGCGGCCTTCGCGGCCAGTTGGGCACCGTTGATCCCGGCATGGACGTGGCACTCGCCGGCCCAGATGTGCAGGTTCGTCCGGCCGGTAACGCGCTGCACGTGCGCGCCGAGGAACTGATCGGGCAGGAACAGCACGTCACGGTCCGCGGGGATCGAGCCCACCACCTCGACGGCGTTGGATGAGGTGCAGCAGATGTCGGTCTCGGCTTTGACCTCAGCTGTGGTGTTCACATACGACACGACGACCGCGCCGGGGTGCTCGGCTTTCCAGTCCCGCAGCTGCCCGGCGTCGATGGAGTCGGCCAGCGAGCAACCCGCACGCGCGTCCGGGATGAGCACCGTCTTGTCCGGTGCAAGGATCTTCGCCGTCTCGGCCATGAAGTGCACGCCGCAGAAAACGATGGTGCTCGCCGCACAGTCCGCGGCGATGCGCGACAGCGCCAAAGAGTCGCCGACGTGGTCGGCGATGTCCTGGATTTCGGGCACCTGGTAGTTGTGCGCGAGCAACACCGCGTCGCGCTGCCGGGCGAGTTCGCGCACCTCCTGGCGCCAAGCTTGATCAAGCTCCGGCCCTGGGTAGCCGGCGTGGGTCCACTCCGTCGCGGCGGTAGCGGCCATGTCGCCTCCTTCGCCAGCCCTGACGCTGGCCCCTGCCCTAGTTTTCGCCTTACAATCGAAAACGTGAATGATAACAGCGGTGGCCTTGCGATGCACGAAGTCCTCGCCGCTGTGCTGCAGGTCCGCGACCAGCAGCTGCAGGTGCTGCTGTGGCAACGCGCCATCGAACCCGATGCTGGGCGCTGGGCGTTGCCGGGCGGGCGGCTCGGCGACAGTGAGGACGTGCAGACCTCGGTACTGCGCCAACTCGCCGAGAAGGTGGACGTGTGCGACGTCGCGCACGTCGAACAACTCGAGGTCTTCAGCGCGCCGGATCGGATGCCGCACCGGCGGACCGTCGTGACCGCGTTCCTCGGGCTGGTGCCCTGCGTGGCCGATCCCGCGCTGCCGGACGACACGGCATGGCACCCGGTGACCGATGCCCTACGAGGGTCGCCGCGCACCGCCTTCGATCACGGCCTGATCGTGCGTCGGGCCCGGGATCGGTTGCGCGCCAAGCTGTCCTACACCAATCTCGGCTTCGCGCTGGCGCCGCCCGAGTTCACTGTCTCCAGTCTGCGGGAGCTCTACGCTGCTGCGCTGGGCCACCGAGTCTCGGCGACCAACTTACAGCGAGTGCTGGCCCGCCGTGGGGTGCTGGTCCCCACTGGCGGAACCGCTGCGCCGGGACCGTCCGGCGGCCGGCCCGCGGCGCTGTACCGCTTCGCGGAGCGCGGCATGCGCATCACCGACCCGTTCGCGGTGCTGCGACCACCAGAGCCGCAGCATGCCCCGGAAGGGGCAGTTCACTTAGCGGATCCACGCGCGGCGCCGTAACGTTTACCTGTGGCCGAGACCGTCCCGCTATTCCCGCTGGGCACTGTGCTGCTTCCGGGTGCGTCACTTCCGTTGCACATCTTCGAGCCCCGTTACCGTCAGTTGACCGTCGACCTGGTGACCGGTGCTGTACCCGGCCGCAGTTTCGGCGTGATCGCGGTCAAGCAGGGTCTGGAATCGACGGAGGAGGTGCACGACATCGGATGTACTGCGCTACTGCAGGATGCTCGCAGACTGCCCGATGGCCGCTTCGACATCGTCACTCGCGGCAAGAAGCGGTTCCGGCTACTCGATATCGACAACACCTCCGCGCCGTATCTGGTGGGCAGCGTCGAGTGGGTGCCTGATGACGACCTACCGGCAGAACAGTCGATGCTCCTGCCGATGCTGGCCCGCTCGGCTCGGGAAGCCCACCGGCAGTACTGCTGCGCGGCGTGGCAGCACGGTGATTGGGAGGAACCCAAGGAGGACGTCGACGTCGCAGCGTTGGCACACCTGCTGGCTTCAGACTGCTTGCTGACCTTGGAAGACCGGCAAGCCTTACTCGAAGACCGCGACCCCGCTGATCGGCTACGCATGGTCCGCACCCTGCTGGTGCGCGAGGCGGTGTTCCTGCGGACTCTGCGTGCGGTACCGGTACCGCTGAACCAGTTCGCAGAACAAGCCAGCCTCAACTGACGGTCGTGGGGGAGTAGGTAAACGCAAACCCCAACGGCGGCGGGACGGTAGCCCAACCAGGATAGAGCACCCGCCCCGGCGGAAACCGCGCGCCCGGCCCCCCCCCAAGGGGGGGTGGCGCA
>JAICSB010000663.1 GCA_025937115.1 Pseudonocardiaceae bacterium
AAGGCCGTCACGCCGAGATTGCCCGCCCCCTTCGACACCGCTGGGTAGGGGCCGAGGTAGCTGATGACGGCCAGACCGGCGAACCAGACCAGCAGCCACCAACCGTGGCGCAGATCCAGTGCCGGCGTGGTGCGTTTCGCAAAGGTCTGCTGTGCTATGAGCAGGACGAAGCCGAGCAGGATGGCCGCGAACATCTTCCAGTTGGTATCCCACCCAGTCCAGTAGACGATCAGGTTCGACGACAACAGCGCCAGGAATGCGATCACCCACGCGCCTTTGAGGCGAAACGGGCGAGCAGTATCGGGCAGCTGCTTGCGCATGGCGATCAGCACCAGCGGTCCCATGCCGAAGGACAGCACCGTGGTGTTGGTGACGAACTCGACGAGCTGCTGCCAGCCGGGAAAAGGCAGGAAGAACAGGCAACCGATCACGAATGCCAGCAGCAGGCTCAGCCACGGGACCCCGTTGCTGTTCACCTTGGCCAAGGCCGCAGGGGCGTTGCGGTTTCGGCCCATCCCGTAGGACAGCCGCGCGCTGACCCCGGTGTAGATCAGGCCGGTGTCGCCGGGGGAGATGATCGCGTCGACGTAGAGCAGGACGGCGAGCCAGCCGATGCCGAGTACGGTAGCGGTCGCGGCGAGTGGGCCGAAGCTGCCCGAGGCTGTCGCGCTGGTGCCGGGAATGATGTGGTTACCGAGCGAGGCCCACCCGCCCGCGTTGATCGACGAGGACGGGACCGCGCCGATGAAGGCGAACTGCAGCGCTATATAAATGATCCCGCAGAGCACCACCGAGCCCACCACCGTCAGCGGAATGTTGCGACCCGGGTTGCTCGTCTCGCCGGCGAGCTCGATGCCCTGGCGGAATCCGAAGAACGCGAACGCGATCGACGCCGTGGGAATCGCCTCGAAGACCCCCTGGAGGCCGAACGGTGTGAACCCGCCGAAGCCAGTGAAGTGAGTGCTGTCGAACGAGACGACGAAGAACACGATCACCACCAGGGCGATGACCGCCAGCTTCCACCAGACCAGCACGTTGTTGATCCGGGCGAACCACCGGACACCTAGGAAGTTGATCACAGTGAAGACCGCCATCAGGACGACCGCCACACCCAGCCCCGGGTTGGTCAGCACCGGCGTGCCGTTGGCCTGCACCTGCAACCATGGCAGGTAGTTCGTGGCGTACTGGGTCACCGCCTGCACCTCGACCGGGGCCACCGATACCGTCGCCAACCAGGTGATCCAGCCCATCGTGAAACTGGTGAACGAGCCGAAAGCGTAGTGCGGGTAGCGGGCCAGGCCACCGGACCGCGGGAACATCACCCCGACCTCGGCGTAGGTGAGCCCGATCAGAACGAACATCACGGTGCCGATCAGCCACGAGAAGATAGCGGCGGGCCCGGCGATCTGCGACGCCTTCAGAGCGCCGAACAGCCAGCCGGATCCGATGATCGAGCCGACCGCGGTGAACAGCAGCCCGATCGTGCCGAAGTCTTTTTTCAGCAGCGTGTCATCACCGGAGTCGGCGATGCTCGGAAGCCCTACGGCGTCGACCGCCATGGCGGACTCCTCACTGGTCGGCTGATCGGGACTGGTCGGCTGCTCGGGGCGTCGCCGAGGAATGCTAGTCCCCGGTACGCGGCATCGTGACATGATCCATCAGGGATCCGATAGAGCGCAGCAGGAGGACAGCATGGACACGCCAGACCTCAAACCCCGCAGCCGCGACGTCACCGATGGCATCGAGCGCGCCGCGGCCCGGGGCATGTTGCGCGCCATCGGCATGCGCGCAGACGATTTCAGCAAGCCGCAGATCGGTATCGCCTCGTCGTGGAACGAGATCACCCCGTGCAACCTGTCCCTGGCTCGGCTGGCCGAGGCCAGCAAGGAGGGCGTGCACGCCGCCGGGGGTTACCCGATGGAGTTCGGCACGATCTCCGTCTCCGACGGCATCTCCATGGGCCACGTCGGGATGCACTACTCGCTGGTCTCCCGCGAGATCATCGCCGATTCGGTGGAGTGCGTGATGGAGGCCGAGCGGCTGGACGGGACCGTGCTGCTGGCCGGGTGCGACAAGAGCCTGCCCGGGATGCTGATGGCCGCCGCCCGGCTCGACGTGGCGGCGGTGTTCCTCTACGCGGGCACCGCC
>JAICSB010000775.1 GCA_025937115.1 Pseudonocardiaceae bacterium
CAGGGGCGGTGGCTACCAGAGCATGCTTGATCGAGAAGCCACCCCGGATGACCTTGCCCAGCTCCGTGATTTCGTCGCTACCAGAACCGGGGTCGAATTCTATGTCGAGCCGGAAACGGCGGCGACCGATACGACAGCTGTGGCGGTCGCCGCCGATGGCGAGTGGATCCGCCGTCGGGTGGGCTCGCCCGCGGTGGCCCGCAAGCTGGCGGCCGAACTGAGCATTCCGGCTTATGACGCTGCGATCG
Organism: Pseudonocardiaceae bacterium; assembly: GCA_025937115.1. The sequence goes on from JAICSB010000775.1 coordinate 249, forward strand.
TCGGTTATCCCGACGCGATGCGCCGATACCGCCGTCCGGACTCGTCCGGTTAGGTGGTTCCGGCGCTGGCTAGTGATCGCGCGTCACCCACGGCGACGGATGGTTCGTGGCCGCGGACCCGGCAGCTCGTCCAGAACGCGGCCATCGCCACCACCACCGACGCGGCACCCAGAACGTGCAGCGAGACGAGCACCTCAGGTACTCCGGTGAGGTACTGCACGACGCCTAAGGTGCCCTGCGCGAGCACCACGCAGACCAGCACAGTGTAGCGCCGGCAGACGCTGGCCGGCACGCCCACCGCGCGGAGAGCGAACCCCAGGCCGGCGAGCAGTCCGAGGAAACCGACGAGTAGATCGGCATGCAGTTGCGCCATCGCCGGAACACCCGCCGCCAACCGGGGAGTGGCAGCGTTTCCGGCGTGCGGCCCCGCCGAGGTCACCAATGTTCCGGCGATCAGCAGCGCTGCCAGCACCGTGGTGGCTGCGCGCAGCAAGCCACGCAGCGGCCCAGGGAGGTGCCAGCGCGGCGGAACGTCGCCTTCGGCGAAGGCGGCGACCAGCAGCACCGCGAGCCATACCAGCACCATCGAGACGAGAAAGTGGACGCTGACGGTCCACCAGGACAGCCCGGTTAACACGGTGATGCCGCCGAGCACGGCCTGCGCCAGGACACCCAGCGGCATTGTCGCGGCCAGCAGAATCAGCCGTCGACGCCGGGGCCGGAGCAGCAGCGTGACGACCAAGCACGCCAGCGCGACCAAGCCGACCAGGACAGTGAGCAGCCGATTGCCGAACTCGATCCACTGGTGCACCGCAGCCACCTCGGGATGCGGCTGCGGCACCAGGCTTCCCGGGAAGCACTGCGGCCAGGTCGGACAACCCAGCCCGGACCCGGTGACCCGTACCACCGAGCCGGTCACCGCGATGCCGGCCTGGGTGATCACCGCAGCGATCGCCGTGGCCCGGGACAGGGTCGCCAGTGAGCGCTTCGGGGCAGGTGCAGCAAGCACAACCTGATAGTAGGCAGCCGGTGCGTCTACCCAGCGGCGGGCACGTCGATGATGGTTTGGTTGCCGAGGTGTTGGCCGGAGTATCAGGTCGGGTTCCCGGCCGAATCTAACGCTGTCAGAAGCTGGGGAAGATCGTCGCGCATATGCGCCAGTCGAGCAGTGTCGTCAGGCGGCATAGACCACTCGCGCGCGTGCCACAACATCGTCCCTGAAGTAGCGGCTTAGGTCGTGGTACGTCCGCAGGTCGACCGTTCGGCCGATTGCCTCCTCCAGCTCGCGCTCCATCGCGGCGGGTCCGAAAAGACCCGGGGTACGGCCCGGTTCGAACTC
>JAICSB010000504.1 GCA_025937115.1 Pseudonocardiaceae bacterium
AATTCTTGCCGTCCACTGTCCACACCAAGTGTTATTCGAAGGTCTGGCTCAAGTTCTACCCTGGATAGCATCACCCGATGACGAAATCGTAGTGGCCCGCACCAGAGCCGATCATTTCACAAACCTCATACGCGGTCAGCTTCATATCCTGATCAATAGTGGCACGTCCGCGGCGGACTGTCGCGACCTGGCGCACCGTCAGGTTCCCTGGTGGACTGACGAGACGATCGCCCGCGAACTATACGACCGCAGCAGAGATCCGCAGCTCAGGTCCTATTTATGGTCCTACCCCGCAGGCAAAGACTGGTTCGTGCGACTCGTCGAAGCGGGCGGTACAACGCCCACGGAGGTGCTTCGTGAAGCCTACAGACGGCCGCTTACACCAAGCGAACTCCACCAACTCTGGCCAACCGGCCCAGCTATCGGAGGCAACCAGTAAACTTTTTGTCTACGGCACCCTCCTCCACGACGACGTCGTAAACATCCTCATCGGTCGCATACCCCATTACGTGGTCGCGAGGGCCCCTGGTTGGAGGACCGTACGCTTACCGCAAAAGGCTTACCCCGGACTGATTCCCGGCCCCGGCGAGGCGAACGGAAAATTATTTACCGATCTGACCGGCGATGAATGGGCCACCTTAGACGCCTTCGAGGACCCAACCTACACGCTTGCTGCAGTGCGAGTGTTGGCTCCCCTGGAAACGGACGCGCTTGCGTACATCTGGCGAGGCGAACACGTGGACCAAACTTGGTCTACAATTGAGTTCGAACGCGACGAACTCGCCGATTACCTCGACCGTTGCCTTAGTTGGCGACGACACTATGAACAGCGCAGCAGTTAGCTTCGTGATCCGTGATCTCTTTCAGCGACTGGAGCCTGCGCGGAGTGAGGGTATCGGTAGCCGGGTCCAGAACTCGCCGTGGTAGGGGAGCGAGGGCTCGAAGGCGGGAACCACGCCGGTGGATCATCGGCCTCGTCGCGGCGGTGGGTCTCAGTTCTGGGTTTCATGCACGAACGCGCGCCACGGGTCACCAACATGCTCGCAACAGATTGACAAACCAGTGCAGACAGCGAGTCACCCCAGACGCGGACCTCGCAAAGCGAGACTCCCAAGTTCAATCCTCGGCCTCCGCGCTGGTCACAGCGCGTGACACCACCGCCACAATCCGTCACCTGCGTTGTCTGGTCCCAGGTGATGCTTGACGTTTCTGTCCCAGGTGATGGTTGACGTTCGGGCTAGGAAACGTATGGTCCCCCGGGTTTCACGCGGGCTGGTTGTTGGTCTAGGACGTGGGGTTGGGATGAGCTGGGGCGGCGCGTGGAGGGGGCAGGCCGTGGCCTGCCCTTGATCCTGCCGCAAGGGTCGACAGAGGCTCCAGGGGCAAGGGCCGTCCGAAGGGCGGTCGCGTTAGCGATGCGTAGCACCCTTGGGGCTGGAGGGGTCGACCCGTAGGCTGCGCCGCCCCAGCGGTGGTGACCACGGTGATCACCCCGTGCCTGTGGTGGGTCGGGTAGCAGAGCCGGAGTGTGCGGGGCGTTGGGCCTTGTGACTGCGGACCGGTTGGGTGGTGGTGCGGCGGAAGGTGCGCCGTGCGCCGTTGTCGAGCTCGACGGTGATGGTGTGCTCGGCGACGTGCACGGTCACTACGGTGTGGGCATGGTGTCGTCCGAGGCGAGTTTCTGCCCGGCGACCATGATGACCCCGCTGTTGGAAGCGCGGCGTTGGGCAGTGACCGGCTCGACGCTGGGGCGTGGTGGTGAGCCAGCCGGGCGGGATCCGCGCAGTCTGCGCGCCTGGTCATAGGTCAGTGGATTGGGTCGGGTGCGCAGCAATTCACGGGTATCGGGGTCGAAGAACATCAGCGTGGTGTCTTCGATACGGATGGTGACGCGGCGGCCGCCGAGGATCTCCGCGGCGAGCAGTTGGTGGTTTCCCAGAGAAACCAGGCCACCCCGGGACACGGTGCGGTCGACTTCTAAGGCGCTGCCGGGTTCGGGCGGGGGTAGTGGTGGCGGGCCGGCGGGGCGGCCACCAGTGGCGGCGAGTGCGGCCAGGTCGTTGGTCGACAGGTGGGAGCGAAGGGTCTTGACCCTCACGCCGGCGATGCTCAGGTGGATGAGGTCGTGGTCGGCCCAGAACGTGACGGTGACCCCGGCCCGCGCAGGTCCCAGCCAGAACTGCTTGCCGCGCACGGCGAGGTTCCCCGAGCCCGGCACGACCCGGTCGAGCTCCACCGGTCCACCCTGGTAGACCCCGGCCGCGGGCGGGACTTCGGCATCTTTTCGGATCGGCTCGACCAGCGCCTTGGGGACCGCAGCCGGTGCCGGGGCGGGTGCGAGACTAGCCGGTAGCCGCAAGGGCAGCAGCTCCTCGGAGGTGTCGCGGGTCTGCTGGCCGGGGGCGAACCGCTGCGCGGGGTAGTCCATGTCCAGGGCCTGGTGCGGGCGGTCGCAGTTGTAGCTAGTTACCCAGGTGTCCACCGCGGCCTGGGCGGCGAGCACGGATTCGAATGGTTGGGCGTGGTTGAGGAACTCGCGGCGGAAGCTGCCATGAAACCGTTCCACTTTCCCGGTGGTGGTTGGGGAGGAGGGCTCGGTGAGCCGGTGGGTGATGGCGTTGTCGCGGCAGATCCGGTCAAAGAGCACTTCCCCGCCTTTGCCGAACCGGTCGGTGAACTCCCTTGCCGTTGTCGGTGAGCACCTCATCGGGGATGCCGTAGCGGCGCAGGGCCTCGGCGAAGGCCAAACACACCGCCCGTCCCGTGGCCCGCGCCACCACCGTGGCGATGACGCAGAACCGGGAGTGGTCATCGACCCCGGTGACGACCTTGCACTCGGTCCCATCGGTGAGGAACACCCCGCCGACGATGTCGAGTTGCCACAACTGCATCGGCGCCTGGCGTTGCCAGCGGATGTAGTCACGGCGTCTGCGGCGTCGCGACCGGGGCTCGATCAGCCCGTGCCGGACCAAAATGCGATACACCGTCGACTTCGACACCAGCGCGCTGCCCTCCGGGGCGCTGCGGGCCAGCTCGTAAACGATCC
>JAICSB010000099.1 GCA_025937115.1 Pseudonocardiaceae bacterium
CATCCCTTCAAGGTCATGGACCGTGAAGGGTGTGCTGGCACTGACGCTCATACTGGTCATGGTCCCCTCCCGGAGGTCGGTCTGCCAAACAGTGCCACGAGGGACCGACACTTCTGTGCCATCCACCTGCGGGTCGGCGGGCGTTCAACTGCCTCACCAGGTGAGCGGGAACCTGTGCGTGGGCGCTGGTACCCGCTCACCAGGGTCTTCAGGCGGTGCTCAGCCCAGTCCGCAGAGGAGGGGCCCAGTGAGTTGTCCTAGACCGAGGCCACCCGTGCCGCCAGACAGTCCACCCAGGATCGGCTGCAGGGCGGGCCCGACGAGATGCCCTAAGTCGAGGCCACCGGCGCCGCCGGGCAGGAGTCGCCGATGGGAGACCCAGTACCGGTGTCCTGGGAGCCCCGGGGGTGTCGGCGTTGGCCACTCCACCGATGAGGAACACTCCTCCGGCGGCGACGGCGACCAGCAGGGTCTTTGGCGCAAGCGAATTCAAGAACCTGATCTTCAGCACGGTGTCTCCCGTCCAGGATAAGAGGCCTTCCTCGGCCTCTTCTCGGAACATTGACGTTATTTGCAGCGCGAGGCTGCACAGACTACTTTCCGGACACTCAGTTCGGTGATATCTGAACAAATTGTCAGTGACGTGTTGCTCACCGACGGCCAGCTCAACTGATCGTCGGGAGCGAATGGATAAGCATTCGGTGGTCAGGTCGATTCTGTTATCGTCCGTGATCTGAGTGTCGCCGGTGAATTCGCATTTATGTCCGAGGTCTGGACGCGGCTACCGGTTCAGCTGCGGTCGGCGTACCCGATGACGCCACCCGCGGACCCTCGAGGCGGTCCGGCGGCAGACCGCGCCGTCCCTACACTGAGCGGCTATGGCAGGACGGATCCGGGACGAGGACATCGCTGAGGTCCGCGAGCGCAACCGGATCGACGAGGTCGTCGGCGAGTACGTCGCGCTGCGTCGGGCCGGTGCGGATTCGCTCAAGGGGTTGTGCCCCTTCCACGACGAGAAGTCCCCGTCATTCAACGTCCGCCCCGGGCATGGCACCTTCCACTGCTTCGGCTGCGGCGAAGGCGGCTCTGTCGTCGACTTCATGATGAAGATCGAGCATCTCGGCTTCGTCGAAGCAGTCGAGCGGCTGGCTGATCGGGTCGGGATCCAGCTGACCTACACCGGCGGCGGCTCCTCGGTGCAGCGCGACCGCGGCACCCGATCCCGGCTGGTCGAGGCGAACAAGTTGGCGCAGGAGTTCTACGCCGAGCAGTTGAGCTCGGCCGAGGCGCAGCCGGCCCGGGAGTTCCTGATGCAGCGCGGGTTCACCCAGCAGGCGGCGAGCACGTTCGGCTGCGGCTTCGCCCCTGCGGGTTGGGATCAGCTCACCAAACACCTGCTGGGCCGGGGATTCTCCGTTGATGAGCTGGTCAAGGCCGGGGTGTCCCGGGAAGGCCAGCGGGGACCGATAGACCGCTTTCACCGCAGGCTGCTGTGGCCGATCCGCGACCTCGGGGGGGACGTGGTGGGTTTCGGCGCGCGGCGCCTATTCGACGACGATCGCGTCGAGGCTAAGTACCTCAACACCTCTGAGACGCCGCTGTACCGGAAGTCGCAGGTGCTTTTCGGGTTGGACCTGGCCAAGCGGGAGATAGCTCGACGCCGCCAGGTCGTCGTGGTCGAGGGCTACACCGACGTGATGGCGATGCACTTGGCTGGGGTACCCACGGCGCTCGCGTCCTGCGGCACGGCCTTCGGCGCTGAGCACATCTCGGTGCTGCGCCGGCTACTGATGGACGATTTCGAGTTCCATGGCGAAGTGATCTTCGTATTCGACGGCGACGAGGCCGGGCAGAAGGCGGCACTGAAGGCTTTCGGCGACGAGCAGCGCTTCTCCGCGCAGACCTTCATCGCGATCGCGCCAGACGGGATGGACCCGTGTGAGCTGCGCGAGGCCAAGGGCGATGCCGCGGTGCGCGATCTGGTGGCGCGGCGCCAGCCGCTGTTCACCTTCGCGGTGCGGACGCTGCTCGCCGAGCATGACCTGGACACCGCGGAAGGCCGGGTAGCGGCCTTGCGGCGCACCGTCCCGCTGGTCGCCCGGATCAAGAACGTGTCGCTGCGCGACGAGTACGCCCGGCAGCTCGCCGGCTGGGTCGGCTGGGACGATATCGCTACCGTGCGCAGCCGGGTTCGGGAGGCCGCCGGCGAGACGACAAGCAGCTCAGCGGCGGTGGCCAAGAAAGGCAGCTCAGCGCCAGCAGCCACGAAAAACCGGAGTGGACGCAGTCGGAGCAGTTCCCCGGAGGAGAACGGCGCAGATCTCCCGGCGCGGGATGATGTTCGGCTGCAGGCTCAGCGCGAGGTGCTCAAGGCGGTACTGCAGGAACCAGCGATCACCGGGCCGGTGTATGACGCGCTGCCGACCGACGCGTTCACCCATCCCGTCTATGCGCAGGTGCACGCGGCGGTGCTGGCCGCAGGCGGCACCGCCGCCGGGATGTCCGGTCCGGCGTGGGTCGACGCGGTCGCCGAGCACTGTCCCCAGCGATCACTGGTCACCGAGCTCGCCGTGGAGATGCTGCGAGCCAAGGGCAGCGCCGAGGACGACGTGCGCTACATCGGCAGCCTGCTCGCCAGCCTGCAGGCTACGGTCGTCGGGCGCCAGGTCGCCGAGATCAAGTCGCGGTTGCAACGGATCTCACCGATCGAGGATGCACAGTCCTACCACCAGCACTTCGGTGATCTGGTTGCGCTGGAGCAGTACTACCGGGCACTTCGTGAGCAGGCATTAGGCGCGCAGGCGTGAGTGGCTGGAGGCGTTTGTTGCGACGCTTTGCCGCGGTGCCTGAGCTGCCCGCCGGATTCACCGGCACCCTGGAGGCCGACGAACCGATCGTGACGACGGGAGAGCTGGCGGGCGGCGGGCACCTGGTGTTGACCCGGTTGGGGCTGTGGGTGCCCGAGGGTGCCGAGTCCCGCCGCGTGGGCTGGCACCTGGTGAACAAGGCAGTGTGGGACCGCAGCGCGCTGGTGGTCACCGAAGCCGTCGCCACGGGCACCGTGGGTACGGCCGTGCTGCTGGCCGACCTGCCGCCCCGCCGGTTTGCGCTAGCGCAGCCCGGCACGGTCCCCGAAGTGGTGCGCGAACGGGTCACCAGCTCGATCCGGTCCAGCCATCGTTGCGAGCTTCCCGGTGGTGGCGCCTGGTTCGTGCAGCGCCGGGTTCCCGGTCTGGACGGTGTGGTGCTGCAGGTGCGTGCCGATCCGGGTACCGCGCCCGGCGCGGTGGAGGCGATGGTCAGCGAGGTGCTGCAGCGGCTGTCACCGCCGGGCTAGTTTCGTAGCTGTAGTTTCGGTTACTGGCAGCGAGGAGGTCGCGGCGGCGGTGTGGGATCCAGAGACCTATCTTGCGTTCGGTGACCACCGTGCCCGACCGTTTCACGACCTGCTGGCCCGGGTCAACGTCCGGGACCCGGCACTGGTGGTGGATCTGGGCTGCGGGCCGGGCAATCTCACCCGGTTACTGGCCAAGCGCTGGCCGATGGCCAGCGTGACAGCGCTGGACAGCTCGCCGGAGATGGTGCAGGCCGCGCGCGAACGGGGCATTCACGCCGAGCTGTGCGACGTTCGTCGCTGGTCACCCGTTCCCGGCATCGGCCTGGTCGTGTGCAACGCCGTGTTGCAGTGGGTGCCCGAGCACGCCGAGTTGTTGCGGCAATGGATGCGGGAGCTACCGGCTGGCGGCTGGTTGGCCCTGCAGGTCCCGGGCAACTTCAGTGCGCCCTCCCACGCCGAAACAGCGCGGCTCGCCGCGGAACCTCGCTGGCGGGACCTGTTCGAGCTCAGGACCACCTACCCGGTGCTCGAACCCGCCGGGTACGCCGCCGTGCTGGCACCCCGCTCCTCGGAGCTTGACGTCTGGGAGACCACCTACTTGCACCGACTCACTGGCACCGACCCGGTCCTCGAATGGATTACTGGGACCGCCCTGCGGCCGGTCCGGGCGGCGCTGTCGCCGTCGGACTGGGCAGCGTTCCGGCAGGAACTCGCCCCTCGGCTGAGGGCCGCATACCCGGCGGGCGCCGACGGGGTGACCTGGTTTCCGTTCCGCCGGATCTTCGCCGTCGCGCAGGCCGGGTAGCCGGGTGCTGCGCGCGGTGCGCTACGCTGGCGCACGGCCGATCCACTGGCGGGATCGGGCCCCTAGTACCTTCCCCGATAGCTCAATTGGCAGAGCATGCGACTGTTAATCGCAGGGTTGTTGGTTCAAGTCCAACTCGGGGAGCAATAATCCCAGGTCAAGTGGTTTCTCCAGCGTGGTCGCCAAGATCCACCCCCAGAAAACCCCTAGGTTCACAGCGAGACTCATTCGCGTGTCCCCCGATCCGCGTTCATTATCAGCGCTGCCGCATCAGGTCTACCGATGATCTCCAGCACTCGGGCTGCATCCTCTGAGGCGATCTTGCGTCCCATGTAGGAGTCCTGTGTGAGCGACACCTGAGAATGCCCTAGCTGGTCGGCGATCTTCCGGGCGCTCACCCCGGCTTCGTCCAGCAAGGTGGCCGCGGTCTTGCGGAAGACGTGTGAGGTCACCCACGGATAGCCGAGCCGGGCGAAGACGTCCCGTAAGTCGGCCTGGGTGTTGCTCGGGTCCCGAAGCAGTCCGGTCGGTGACGTGAACACCACGCCCCATTCGTTGGGGACGGCTTCAGCTCGACGGCGCCGCAGCATCTCTACCGCCCACATCGGCAACCGCAGCTTGCGGTAGCCGGCACGGCTCTTCGGCTTGGGCTTGATCCACAGACCGTGGCCTCTGATCCGCACGACGGTGCCACGGATCTCCACGGTTCCCCCGTCGAGGTCGAGCGCGTCCCAGGTGATCGCGGAGTTCTCCCCGATGCGCTTGCCGGTCGCCAGCATCATGTCGATGAAGTCGAGCAGATCCCAGTCCCGGGCCTTCTGATCAGCTGCGAGCTTGACCCGCAGTTCATAGACCTGCGTCAAGGTGAGAGCGACTGCGCTCTTCTTCTCGCCGTGCTTGATCCGAGCTGCGTCGCGCACGGGATTAGTGCGGATCGCATCGTGACGCGCGGCCAGACCCAGTACCCCGTTCAGCACTGTCTTGGCCCTCTTCGCGGACCCTGAGCCATGGTGATTGGCCGCTGCTGCAAGGAACCGGTCCACCCGGCCTACCGTCAACTCTCGCAATCGCAGATCACCGAGGGCTGTAGTGATCCAACTGGCGGTGGCGTCATACAGTGCCCCAGTGCCTGGTGACTTCTCCCCAGCCGCCACTTCGGCACGCAGGTCCACCAACCATATCCGCACAACCTCCGTCAGCCTGGTCTCGCTGGTGATCTCTGTGTCGGCCTCAACACGATGACGATCGCGGACCGCCTCGCGTAGCCGGACCTTTGCTTTCGCCTGCGACAGCCCGAACCGTTCTAGTTCGCGGACCTTGCCGTCGTAGTCCCGTACCAGGCAACGAGCGCGGAACCCTCCCCGTACGGGGTAGACCCGTACCTCACCTGCTGTACCCACTGGTAGCGGTGGCCGACCCACTGATTCCTCCTATCTCACGTCGTCCAACTCGTGGAACCAATTGATAACGTCGTCGGGGTCGTAGCGCACATAGCGACCCACGCGGCGACTTTTCGGACCGTAATCTTGTTGCCGCCACTGGTAGAGCGTCTTGATCGGGACGCCTAGATACCCTGCGACGTCCTGTACGCCCCACAAGCGAGCCTTTGTTTGCATCTCTTATCCCCCATCAGTGGATGTTTATGCGGAATTCCGTTCATTTTTAGCTGCATAGCTTTCTTGCGGGTTTGGATACTTGTTGAATTCCTCTCCGATTCTTTGATGCCGTTGCTTCACGCGGCATCTCGAGCTGCTTGTCGTTGTTCTCGTGCGCGGGCGGCGGCGGAGAGGGCAAGTGTGGTGTCTCCGGTGGTGAGGTAGCCGAGTCCGGTGAATTCCCAGTGCGAGACCACCAGGGTGGTGTCCTCATCGAGCAGTGCAGAGGCGCGTTCAGCGGCTTGTCGTTGGCGGTAAATGCGGCGTTCGTTGCGGATGGCGCCGAGGGTGGTGGAGTAGTGGCGGCTTTTCGAAGCGAAATGTCCTCGGAAGCCGATCATGTGGATCCAGCGGTGTAGTCCCTGGTAGCTGAGGTGTTCGCCAAGTTGCCAGGCGGTGCGCACCAGCCGGTCCACGTGGGTGGTGACGTCGAGCTGGGGGAGGGCTTCGGGGGTGACGCGCCGCTCGCCGAGCCCGAAGTGCTCGGCGCTTTTGGTGGCGTACTTGGCGATGTAGCGGGCGGCGTGTTCGGGGGTGAGCTGGCCGGTGGGTCCACCGTTGACGGTTTGGGTGTCGAGCTGGTCACCGAAGCGCAACACCAAGTCGGATCCGTTGGGCATCTCGACGGTGAGCCGGACGTGCGCGGCGGCCTGGTGGATGGCCTCGGCGAGCTCGGTGGCGTCGATGCTGATCTGGGGTGGCTGGTAGTCCTCGCCGGGGCCGTCGAGGCGGATGAGGGCGTGGAAGTGGACCACGCCGCGGCGTTGGAATTCCGCGACCTTGACAAACGACACCCGGCACCGCCGACCGAACTCAGCCGCGCTCAGACCGGCCTGGTGAGCGAGGGTGCGGCGGACGGCGATGGTGAACCGGCGCCACAGTTCCGGGGCGTGCCAGTTGAACGCGATGTGGGCGGGGTAGTCGTAGCAGTCCGGGCAGATCGGCTGCCCCAACCGCGGGTCACCCTCGGCGTGAATGGCGGTACACAAGGTGGGTCGGCCGTGCGGGCATCGTCGGGGTGTGCCGCGGGCCGGTCGGCACGGGGCACGGCCGGTGCGGGTGGTGTGGACAGGTCCGAATCCGGGTGCGGTGAGGGTGGTGAACACCAAGGGGTGCGATCGGATGGATTCGGGGACGCCTTTGCGTCCGCCGGCGGCGCCAGCGTAGAGCAGCTGCCACATGTCCCCGGCGTATTCATAGGAACAGGAGGGGCAGACCGCGGCTCGCCGGTTCCCGCAGCGGATCAGCAGCACCCGATCCGGCTCACCCTCGGTCGAATAAACGGCTCGCCGGCCGGTGGGGGAGCGGTGCTCGACGCGGCCGCGGAGCCGGACCGGGCGGGCGCAGTGCCCGCAGCGGGCTACCTGCTCGGCCCACCGGTCGAAGTCCGCCCTCCCGGCTCGGGTCACGATCTGCTCGACGGTCTGCCGTGCCAGCGTGACGGGTCCGGTCATCGATCACCCCGAGGTGCTGGAGGGAAGGGGCTGTCCGCGGTGGGGTCGGGATGGGCTGCCCAGGCGTGGAGGTCTCCCAGGGACAGGGGCCTCCCCTGGTGCGGGTCGGGCTGGAGACCGGCGAACCAGTTGGGGTTGTTGTCCACGCAGCCATACACCGTCAGTTCGACCGCACCAGCCGGGCCGGTGAGGGTGCACCGGATCGAGATGTACACCCAGTCGCGCTCGGGTGGGCGCCACGCCTCGATGGCCTCCACGCTGAGCGTGCCTGCCCAGGTCAGCAGATCACCGGCGAGACCGGCCAGGGTCGTGCCGGGCAGCTGGGCGGTCACCGTCGAGTCGCCGTAGCTGGTGATCACGCTCAGCGATACCGGTTCGGGTAACGCGTGCTCGGTCAGGTGCCCGGCGAGCAGGGTCGCCGCACCAGCAAACGGCACGCCGCTAGTGAGAGTAGTGGTGGTCATGTCATGCCTCCGGGAGTGAGTCAGGGAGTGTGTTGCAGAGCAGGCAGCGCTGGGGTGTCGTCACGTGCGGGGTTGGTGATGAAGGTTTCGAGGTTTTTGATCGTGTGGTCGGAGACCCAGCCGGCGCGGATGCGGAGGGGTTCGCGGATGCCTTCGCCGAAGACGTAGCCGACGCCGGGCTCGGTTTCGGTGATCCGGTTGGCCCAGGCGCCGCGGTCGTAGGCTTGGTCGCCGAGGACCATCCCTACGTGGGATTTCGCGGAGACCCGTAGGCAGATTCGGCGGGGGAACAGGTCGCGGACTGGGACGGTGTCCTTGGTGGGTTCTTGGACGTAACCGCGCACGGTGAAACCCAAGGCCCGGCCTTGGGTGGTGAGCAGGGCGATGCGTTCGGTGATCGCCTCGCGGGTGCGGCGGTCGGTGTAGCGGGTGAGCGCTCCGATCTCATCGAACTCCACCAGCTCCAGGGGGTGTTCGGTGCTGATCGGCACGGTGCGGACCTGCCCGGCGAAGGTGGTCTTACGGGCGGCCATCGCGTCGATGAGGTCATCAAGCACCGCGAGTGCGTCAGTGCCGGTGACGGCGTAGCGGTGGAAGATCCCTCGCCCGTAGGCCAGCTCCATGCCCTTGGGGTCGATCCCCGATACCCGCACCAGCCCGCCTCTGATGGCGGGGGCGATGGAGACCAGTGGGCACCAGGTGACCGAGTTCTTGCCCGCCCCGGTCCCACCGGCGGTCAGGCAGTGGCTGGCCGGACCGGCCAACGGCACGTGCCAGTCCTGGCCGTATTCGGTGCGCCCGGCCCATACCCGCCGCAAGTCAACTGACTCCCCTGCAGTACCTGTAGCGAGGTCGGGGCAGGCCACGGGATCGGCGAGGAGGTTGCGGCGCTGAAAGTCGATCGAGACGACGTTCGGGGACAGTTCGCGGACCTGGCAGCGCGCCACGCCGCGGGCCGAGGCCAACGCCCGGGCCGCCTGGTCGATGTCTTCTGGTTTCTGGCCGGGGATTAGCCGGATGCGGACCTCGTCCCAGGAGGCACCGGAACGCACCCCCAGCACCCGCGGCAATACAGCATCCGGCCGACGCCGACCGAACCGCAATCGCCGCCCCAACGGGGCCAGCACCACTACCGGTGTGGCGTCGTGTGTGGTCCCCAGGCCACAGGCGTGGAGCCATTCGGGCAGCTTGGGTGCGTAGATCGTCCAGCGCAGCCGCCAGGACCGCAGGTGTCGACCCGCCCACGCATCGAACGACCTCAGATCAACCAGCCGCCACCCGGTGAGCACCCCGGCGACCACACCAGTGGTGATCGCTAGGGAGGGCCAGCCCCACCACTGCGACCACGTCAGCATCCCGATCACCGCGAGGCTGGTTCGCCAGCGCGTGAACGCTTGTCGCAGCGCCCATCCCACACCCTTGATCAGCAACCACAGGACGAAGAGGACCGCGGCTGCCGCGGCGAGCGCCTCCGCGATCGTGATCAGGACCCGGCCGATCTTGGCCAGGAGCCAGACGACGATGCCCAGCGCGGCACCACCGGCGATCAGGGCGGCGATCACCTGCACACTCATCGGCGCTCACCGACCTGGTACCGGTCATCGCTGGCACCGCAAGCACACATGCTGATCGGGCGTTGGTGCGGATGTTGGGCGGCGTGTGTGCCCCGCCGTAGGCTCACAAGTGCTCCTCTTCTTGACTGTTGATGGGTGGAGCGGGCGCCCGGCCGGCCTTGGTTTCCAGGCCCGACCGGCCGGGCGCCACAACTAAGGGGTGATGGCCTCGACCCAGGCCGTCCACGCGGCGGAGGCCTCGTCGCGGGCTACCTCGTAG
>JAICSB010000622.1 GCA_025937115.1 Pseudonocardiaceae bacterium
ACCGAGCTGATGTCGCGATCCGCAAGCGCCCGCTTCATCTCTGGCTCGTTCCAGTTCTCCAGAGATAGCCGGTTGTCTTGCGAGCCGGTCACGTTCATCTCGCCCCCTTGCCGTCCGACGGGCGACGTGTGCAGAGTAGGCGTACTCGTCGTCGCTGGTGAAGTGCACTTCGGCAAAGCTGATCGGCCGCACCTATCAGTTTGTGCCGTTCACCGTCATAGCATGGCCGATCAGCGCAGCGCAGCCCATGGCGGGTTTTATCCGGCCCCGCACTTTGTACGTTGAACTGGCGCGACTAGGGCCCGTGTTCTGCCTCAGGGGACGAGATTCCCGGCATGAGGCAGGTGGGCACGGGTTGGGACGGCAGGAGGGCGGTTAGGTGGATCAGGTTCTGGGCCAGATGCTCCGGCAGGCGGTGTGGGAGCGGCTCGACATGCTCGACGAGCTGGCAAGCAGCGCTGATAACGGGTCGCTGCTGTCGGTGGCTCGCAGTGAGCTGCCCCGGCTGACCCATGGTTGGCGGGCTCTACTGGCCAGTCATGCGCCTGATACCCGGGGTCGTTGCCCGGAGTGCTCAAGCCGTTGGCGACCCCGTGCGGCGCTGTGCAGCGTGTGGCGGGCCGCGAACGAGCACCTCGTCCACGCCGGAAGCGTGTCCGAGGCCGTTGCTCCGAAATCGGTCCCGGCCATATCTGGCGCGCGCCGGGCTGTGTCGCAGCTGCGCCATCCGAGGTCGCTATTTTCTGCCGGCGCAGCGGCCGCGCGCTGAACCCGGTTACTTCAACTCCATAGAGCTGGCGGTCTCGCCGTGATTCGTGGGTCTCCCCCCACCCACGAAGGCTGAGCAGCCGCCATGTGGCCGGTGATCCGGCGAACGTCCGTGCCCCCGACCGAGATGTCGAAGGATCACCGGCCACCAAGCTCTCCCACCGGCGGTGCTGCACGCCCCGCATGCCGCCGGTGGGAGCGCCAAACACAACTTCATAGCCTGGACCCACGCCGCTTCTCACCGAGTGGAGTGCCGCGCCGGTGGCACCGTCGTTGCCTGACCGACCGCCACCGTCAACGTTGGTCCGATGAACGCCGGATCCCGCCGCCCAGTGCCCGTCACGTCGCGCACTGCACGCCCGGGAGATCCCCCGTCCGGCGCCGGACGCGTGCAGCGCAGGCACCCGCAAATGGGGCGGGGTCGTTCGAGAGGAACGGCCCCGCCCCGCACATCTGCTTGCTTTCGAAATACAACTGAGACGACGCCGCTGTTGCCGAGTTCGATCAGCGGCAGCATCATTGCGTCGAGTGGGCGACCAATCGGGTGATGTGGGCGTTCCAACCCGGCAACATTGTGTGGGGCTATGCTTTCGGAAGTGGGACGCGCGCGCCCGCGAACTGGGAGCCAATCACTGATCGTTTCGATTATGCTCACCATCCTCGACACGGCGCTCGGAACCGGCCTACTCGGCCTGCTCTACGCGGTAGCGGTGTTCGTGCCGGGCTTGGCGGTAGGCGTCCGCAGGTTGCACGACACCGGTCGGAGTGCTTGGTGGCTGCTGATCGCCCTCATCCCGCTGATCGGCGCGATAGTGCTTATCGTCTTCCTTGCCACTGACGGTGAACGGCGGTCAAACGCCTACGGTCCAGATCCGAAGGCCATCGTGGGTGAGATTCCCGCGTTCTCCTGACGTCGCGTACACGCCTGGCTAAAGCCAGTAATCGCCGATGCCGATTCCCTACGCGACGCTCACGACCACGATTTCGCCTGCGCGGACTGGATAGCAGTTTGTGTGCGCCAGGTGGACAGGGCGAAGGCTGTTGCCTAATCGCCTTGGTCGCGTTCTCAAGATCGTTAATAGTGCGCGGTGACCATGCAGGATCGCGCGGTCATTACTCAGTTTCGGCGATCATGGCAGGTCGTTAGGGCTGTGGTCCGGGCTCGTTAGCAGATCTTCCCAGAATGCGAGTTCCACAACTGCGTGCCAGGGGCAATCCCGCTTTGAGCAAGCAACAATTAACGCAAAGCGATATTCGCGCCGCTGATCGAATTACGATGAGGGCCACACTGGCTGCGAGGCACGTTTGAGGACATCGCCGTAGGACCGCTGCCTGACCCTCAGAGACCAGGGTGCGGACGAGAAGAACGCTACGCCCTCCGGAGAACTTGGCTCAAGTGTCAAACGATCTAGCGACCAAGGATCGCTCGCAAGCGCCTAGAGCAGTTCCAGCAGTCGGTCGTAGACCATTTCGTGCACCCACCTGCTGGTCGCGGTCGGGGGGGTGTTCGAGACCACCCGGGAGCGTCCTACGTGCACGATGTCGACGGCGTCAGAATCGCCTTCGTGTGGACC
>JAICSB010000420.1 GCA_025937115.1 Pseudonocardiaceae bacterium
CCATCGAGACCCCACAGAACGTAGGTGTGGTCTTCGCTGTTGCTAGGCAGGCGGGTGGATACGACCGCGACCTGCTCCCGGTTTGCGAGCACCATGCCGACTGCACTGCCGTTCGTGGTGACCAGCGGCACCCGGATCGACTCCGGGTCCGCTGCGCTTTGTATCGCCTCGGACATACCGGTGACCTGGCGTTGTGCTTGGTTGAGTTCGCCGTTGAGCTGCACCACTCGCACCCCGAGCACCACCGCAGCAGCGACCAGGATCACCGCCGCGGCCGCAACCAGTTCCCGAACACGCTGCCGCGATGCTTTGGCGATGCGCCCCACTCCCGTCGAGGATGCTATTGGCACAACTGGCGCAATCCGGCTGGCACCGGTGACGCTCAGTATGCGCTGCTCCAGCTCGGCACTGGGGATTGCTTCCGGCACCGAAAGGCCCAGCGTGGCGCCAATTTCCTCGGTCTCCGCGGCGATTTTGATGCAGGTCGGGCACTCCGGCATGTGGATGGCGAGCAGAGATTCTTCGGCCGGTTCCAGGGCGTGCAACGCCCACCCGACCGCCAAGTCGCGATGCGGGCAACCGGCAACCGGGCGCTGCTGCTGGTCGTTCATCGCTTCGCCTCTCTCACCACGCGCGCCTCGGCGATCAGCGTGTCCGGCCCCAGCTGATCGGCCAGCAGCGACCGCAGCCTCTGCACAGCGGTGAACATGCGGGACTTCACCGTACCTAGTGGCACACCAGTCAAAACTGCGATTTCACGTTGAGTGTGTCCGCCGAAGTAGGCGAGCGCGAGCACCTGCCGCTGCTCGACCGGTAAACGGTGAAGCGCCGCACGCACCTGCCCGGCTGCGACGCGCGCCATCGCCGCCTGATCGGCACCCGGTACCGGCGTGGGCGACCAGTCCTCGCCCGCTTCCGGCGCAGCGACCATGCGGCGACGGATGGTGCTCTCTCTCCGCACCGCATCCACCGCCTTGTGGTGAATGAGCGTGAGCAGCCAGGTGGCGAAGCTGCCCCGCGCGGGGTCGAATCGGGACGGATCGCGCCACAGCGTCAGGAAGACCTCCTGCACCACATCCTCAGCTAGCCCCTCGTCAGCACAGATGCGGCGGGCCAGCGAGTAGCACGGCCGACCAAAGCGCTGATACAGCTGGGACAGTGCGGCTCCATCGGCATCCCCGAGTCGTCGCACCAACTCGACGTCGGAAGGTCCCTCGCCCATACTGAGAGCTGGCGGCACCGGGTCCGAACTGTTTTGCCATCGTTCGGGCCGGGGGGCGCCCGATCGAGCCTCATCGGCCACCAGAGAGATCCTCACGTCGTATCTACGCTGGGCACAACCTACCGGTTCAGGCTAGTTGTCTCACGGTATCGGCTCAGACGGCGGCAGCTAGGCACGATGAGCGACGACCCTGTCGCTCGGGTGAGGCTCTCTGACCCGTCCGGGTGGTCTGCCATAGGCATCCGGGCGTAGCTCAGCCATTTCCGCGTCACAGCAACCAAAGTCAATCGTTTCAGGGCTGACGGCACAGAAAGGGGCGACAACGATGCGTAACGACCATGTGACCCTCCGTTCATCGGCGGTCTTTGATCTACTGGCACCACGCACTCCTGCGGTGCCGGTTCAGGTTGCGCTGCGTTACGACACTCGCGACCCCTACGCCATCGTCGCGGCTTTTCGCACTGGGCGGGCTGGGTGGGTCGAGTGGGTGTTCTCCCGGGATCTACTCGCCGACGGCCTGATCGCCGATGCGGGTGACGGCGACGTGCGCATCCGGCCGGGCTCAGGCGATCCCGAGATCGTCGTTGTGGAGCTCAACTCACCCTCCGGTCACGCCGTGTTCGAGGCCAGCGCCCAGCGGCTCGCTGAGTTTCTCGACGCCAGCTACGACATCGTCCTGCCTGGGAACGAGACTCGGTGGATGAACGTCGACGACGCGCTCGACCAGATGATCGCCAACGATCTGCCGTGAACTCGGGGGCCGCTTGATCCGGACTTCCCGCGTCAGCTACAGTTCTGTCACGCACCGGGGGGAGCCAGATCAAGTCCCGTTGGGAACATGCGGACGTAGCGCAGCTGGTAGCGCATCACCTTGCCAAGGTGAGGGTCGCGGGTTCGAATCCCGTCGTCCGCTCTGTGCGGCCCACCACGCCGGGCCGTTTCACGGGCGGGTCAGGGAGTCATTCGGCGCGACGAACTCAGATCGCCGGGCCAGTGGGAACCCCTCGGTACGAGGCGTGGCGGAGTGGCCGAGTGGCTTAGGCAAGGGCCTGCAAAGCCCTGTACGCGGGTTCGATTCCCGCCTCCGCCTCGGGCGATTAGCTCAGTGGGAGAGCGCTACCTTGACACGGTAGAAGTCACTGGTTCAATCCCAGTATCGCCCACCAGCACGTACAGCCAAACACAGGGATCACGAATCAGCCGAGGACGGCGACGACATCGGGTGATCATCGCCGTCCGCGACCTGGCGGAGTACCTGGCCGACCGGCAGGCGTTATCGGTGGTGCGGGTGCGAAACTACAGTCTTCACTATCTTCTGGCGAGCACGGCCCGCAAGGCGTCATCCACTCCGGCGAGGTCGTTGTTGATTCCCTCCACGATCGATCCGACTGGCTCGGTCCTTTCGGTGATCACGTGAAGGCCGGTGTTGACTGCGCGGAGCTTCGTGTTGATGCGCCCGAGAATGCGCGCAATACTGAGCAGGTAGGCAGCGAGTACCAGAATGGTGATCGCTGCGAGGACGATCGAGAATACAGCGGCTGCCGGCATGGTAATTCGCTCCTTACAGGAGGCGGTCGACCGCCTTCACATAGCGGGTGAGGCCAGCCCCCACCCGTTTCACGGCATCGCGGGTGGGTATCAGCGCCTTCACATCGTCGGCCGCGATGACGAGGCCCCCGGCCTGATCGTGAATGGTGTCGATATGCTTCCCGACGCCGACGGCGGACCCCTTCAGAATCTGGAGCAGCACCACCACCACGGGTACGACTATGATGAGGAAGAGCGCGTTGCCAATCCACCACAGTAACATCGTCGCCTCCTTAGTCTTACCCTCGCCTTACCGCGGGGTCCTGAGTACCTATTGCGGGTCGCCAGCCAGTTCCGGCGGGTTGGTCCTGCGGCCGCTGCGCGGCCTGGGCCTGCGCATGCTTCGCAGGCAGCGACTCGGCCTTCTCCGCGAGCAACGGCAGAACTTTGGCGATCGCGTTCAGCTTCCGGTTCAGGATGGCGGCGCCGGCGCCAATTAGGAACACGTCCCCTTGGATCGCGCCGATGACGTTCCCACTCACGTCTCCGAGGGTGTCGGCGAGGGAGCATAGCCGGCGAGTGATCAAGATAACGAACAGCGCCAACACGGCCACTAGGGCCACGATCTCGACGACGGTGAGAATCACGAGCAGTACGGTGCTCATCACACGTTCACCCCTAGAAGTCGGGCGTGGCGGCCTGCCTCGTCCGCGATCTCATCCAGGCTGTCTGCGACAGCAAGCGCTACCTTGATGTTGGCCGTGTTGCTGGCAACTCCCTGCGCCACGCCGCCCAGTCCCTGCACGCTGGATTCTATGGAGCGGACCAAGGCTAGGAGCAGGCTGAGAAGCGCGATCACGGCAATTATCACGACCAACCCGAGAACCAGATAAATCTCCCAGAATGTGGTTTCGTTGGCGGCGAGAGCTAGGACCATCGTTATCCCCCCAATGCCCCTCGAGCGGCCC
>JAICSB010000482.1 GCA_025937115.1 Pseudonocardiaceae bacterium
CGATCTTTTTGGGCATCTACCTTTACGCCTGGGATCGGCTACCACCACGCCAGCACCTGTTCTCCGGTATCCCCATCGTGGTGGCCGGGGTGTGCTCGGCGTTCTTCGTGGTCACCGCCAACGCCTGGATGAACCAACCCCGCGGTTTCGACCTCACCAACGGCACCGTCACCGCGGTCGACCCGTGGGCTGCGATGTTCAACCCGGCGACCCCGCCGGAAACTACTCACATGATCCTGGCTGCGTTCATGGTCACCGGGTTCATCATCGCCAGCGTCTACGCGGTAGCCCTGCTGCGGGGCCGCCGGGATCGCTACCACCGGCTCGGCTTCCTGATCCCGTTCACCGCCGCGGCGATCATCACGCCGGTTCAGATCGCCGTTGGTGACTACGCAGCCCGGTTCCTGGCCACCAACCAGCCCACCAAACTTGCCGCCATCGAGGGCGTCTACCACACCGGCTCGCACATTCCGCTGACCGTCGCCGGCATCCCGATGGATGGGCAGTTGCGCTACGGGCTGGAGATCCCCAACGGACTGTCGCTACTGGTGGGCTACAGCCCGAACACCGTGATCGACGGCTTGGACCGGGTACCCGTAGCCGACCGACCGCCTGTCGGAGTCGTGCATCTGTCCTTCGACATCATGGTCGGCATCGGGTCCGCTTTCCTGCTGCTGGGTATCTGGCTCGGGCTGAGCTGGTGGCGGCGCCGCGACCTGCCCCCGACCCGGTGGTTTCTGCGGGTCGCTAGCGTCACCGGGATCGCGGCCTGCTGCGCTCTGGAAGCGGGGTGGGTCACCACCGAGGTCGGCCGCCAACCTTGGATCGTGTGGGGCCAGATGAGAACCGCCGACGCGGTCAACCCCGCGCCAGGTCTGTTCGTCGGCCTTATTGCGGTGCTCGCGGTCTACCTCGTGATGACCATCGGTACGGTCTACGTCCTGCGCCGGATGGCCCGCTACCACCGGCTGATGGCTCCGCAAGAGCACGACGCCGGAGCCGGAGGTGCCCGGTGAGCCTCGCCCAGTGGTCGATCGCCGTGCTGTGGATCGGACTGACGCTCTACGCGCTGCTGGCCGGAGCAGACTTCGGCGCCGGCTTCTGGGATCTGTTCGCCGGGGGAAGCCAGCGAGGTCGTCCGCAGCGGGACCTGATCGAGCATTCCATCGGGCCGGTGTGGGAGGCCAACCACGTCTGGCTGATCTTCGTCATCGTGCTGCTGTGGACGGCTTTCCCCACTGTGTTCGCGTCCGTGATGTCCACCTTGTACATTCCCTTGACGCTGGTGGCGCTCGGCATCATCGTGCGGGGCGCGGCGTTCGCCTTTCGCAAGGCCAGCGACCAACTCGGGCAGCAACGTCTGTTCGGCGCCGCCTTCGCGCTGTCCTCGGTGCTCACCCCGTTTTTCCTCGGCACGGTGGCCGGCGGCATCGCGTCGGGCCGCGTTCCGCTCGGGTTGGCCGCCGGTGACCTGTTCACCAGTTGGTACAACCCCACCTCGGTGCTGGGCGGCACGATCGCGGTGGGTATTGCCGCCTATCTCGCGGCGACCTACCTGTGCGCGGACGCCATGCGCGAAGGCCACAGTGAGCTTGCCGAGGCATTCCGACGCCGCGCACTGGTCACCGGCATCGTTGTCGGTGGCGTGGCATTAGGTGGGATCGCGGTGCTGCACGCCGACGCGCCTCGACTGTTCGACGGTCTGACACACCGGGCGTTGCCGCTGGTCATCGTCTCGGCTGTTGCGGGCGTGGCCTCGCTGCTGCTGGTGCTACGCCGCCGCTACCTGCTGGTACGGGTCACTGCGGCGGTGGCGGTCACCGCGGTGTTGTGGGGATGGGCGCTGGCCCAGTACCCATATCTACTCCCACCCCCCGCGACGGCGGATGTCACCATCACTGCCAGCGCAGCGACTCCGGCCGTACTCTTGGCCACGCTCATCGCACTGGCCGTCGGCGCAGCGCTGCTCATCCCCTCGCTACTGTGGCTGTTCGTGCTCTTTCAACGAGGCCAACGGGCTGACGAGCAGAAGCAACTGAGTGTCAGAGGCCGGTGATGCGGATCCCGGCGTGCGTGTGGTGTCGCCGGTTGACCGCGATCAGGTTGGCGACCAGCGCCTCCACCTGCCCGGCGTTGCGTAACCGCCCGCCGTAGATGCCACGCATGCCAGGTATCGCTTCGGCTAAGGCGCTTACCACGTCCGTGGCTTCCCGGTCGTCGCCCAGCACCAGCACGTCGGTGTCCAGCCGGCTCACCTCGGGGTCATCGAGCAGCACCGCGGAGACATGGTGGAACGCGGCGATCACCCGAGACTCCGGCAGCAGCGTCTGGGCCTGCTCGGCGGCGCTGCCAGCAGGCACGTCGAGCGGGTACGGACCCCGATTGTCGAATCCGAGCGGGTTCACACAGTCGATCACGATCTTACCGGCCAACGCCGGACGGAGCGATCTGAGCAGCGCGGCGTGGCCGTCGAAGGGCACCGCCACCACGACCAGGTCTGCCTCGGCCGCGCAGCCGGCATTGCTCGCACCGCGCACGCGCGGGGTGCCGGCCCGCTCCCCCACCAGGGCCGCGGTCGTCTCGGCCCGAGGAAGTTCCCGGGAGCCGATCACCACCCGCAGCCCGCACAGCGCCCACCGGTAGGCCAACCCCCGACCCTGCGGACCAGTACCGCCGAGCACGCCGATCGTCAGCTGGGACAGGTCCGCCTGGGTCACGGGCTGATGGCTGGCGGACGGCGGGGTATCGGATCCAGGCAAGACACCAGGACCTCCCGGCACTGCGGATCCGTTACGACGACGTCGTTGCGGTCCCGGTACACCAGCTCTCCAGTGGTGTCGATCTCCAGCAGGTAACCGGCCTCGGCCAGCTGGCCTTCGTCCAAGTCGACCAACCGTTCGACTCGGCTGGGTACTACCCGATAGATGGGCCACGCCAGATCGCCATAGGTCCGATGTAGCTCATCGATGAGGTAGGCCATCTGCTGCTGCCAGGGCAAGGGCATCTCTTCGGCCAGCGACCGGGGCAACACCACATAGCCCTCGTCGACACCCAGCTTGGCCCCCTCGAGGTGGTCCCGTAGCGGAGTGGCCGAAGCCGGCCGACGGGCTGGCCGCGGGATCGGTTCTGACGCGTACACCTACACCTCCGGATCTCAGGCCTTCGCGACCGGCACCCCTGGCCGGACCGCGAGCGGCATCAGTTCGTGCTCATCGAAG
>JAICSB010000221.1 GCA_025937115.1 Pseudonocardiaceae bacterium
ACCGGGTCGTTCCAGACGATCGACAGCCAAGGCCGGTCCTGCGACTCGACCTCGTTCACCGCTGGGTCGACCTGGGTCTGTTCCAGTTCGACGGGTGTGGTCATAGCACCAATGTTCCCACCAACGCTGGTCATAAGCTCATCAGATGCCCCGGTATACGCCGAACAGCACCGCGCTGCTCACCGACCAGTACGAGTTGACGATGCTCGCCAGTGCGCTGGCGGACGGATCAGCTTCGCGGCGCTGCACGTTCGAGGTCTTCACGCGGGGGTTGCGGGGCCGCAGATACGGAATCGTCGCCGGTATCCCCCGGCTGCTCGATGCGGTGGCTCGGTTCCAGTTCGGCGATGAGCAACTGGCGTTCCTGCACCGGATGCTTGACGCCCGCACCCTGGACTGGCTAGCCAGCTACCGGTTCCGCGGCGACATCGACGGCTACCCCGAAGGCGAGCTGTATTTCCCCGGCTCCCCGGTGCTGACGGTGACCGGCAGCTTCGCCGAGGCGGTGATGCTGGAGACGCTGGTGCTCTCGGTGCTCAATCACGACAGCGCGGTGGCCTCCGCGGCGGCCAGGATGGCCAGCGCCGCCGGGCAGCGCCCGTTGGTGGAGATGGGGGGCCGGCGCACCCACGAGGAGGCCGCCGTGGCCGCCGCCCGTGCGGCCTACCTGGGCGGTTTCAGCGCGACGTCCAACCTCGCCGCTGGGCAGCGCTACGGCATACCAACCACCGGCACCGCGGCGCACGCCTTCAGCATGCTGCATGACAGCGAAGCGGACGCGTTCACCGCGCAGGTGGGGGCGCTGGGCACGGACACCACCTTGCTGGTCGACACCTACGACATCACCGATGGCATCGCTACCGCGATCGACGTCGCCGGTCCGGGGCTACAAGCGATCCGGATCGATTCCGGGGATCTCGGGGAGCTGGCCCGGCAGGCTCGCGAGCAACTCGACCGGCTGGGCGCGCCGAATGTGCAGATCGTCGTCTCCGGCGATCTCGACGAGTACTCGATCGCGGCGTTGCGCGCCGAACCTGTGGACTCCTACGGGGTGGGCACGTCAGTCGTGACCGGTTCGGGCCTGCCGACCGCGGGGATGGTCTACAAGCTGGTCGAGGTGGACGGGCAGCCGGTGGCCAAGCGCAGCACAGCCAAAGTCTCCCGGGGCGGAGCGAAAAGCGCGCTGCGCCGGTACAAGCCCAGCGGTACCGCGATCGAGGAAGTGGTGTTCCGGCAGGGAAAGCAACCAGAGCTGGAAGCACACGACCGGGTGCTGCCGATGCCGTTGCTGCGCGAAGGGCAGCCGGTGGGCTCGCCGCCCACCGTCCAGGATGGCCGCGAACGCGTCACCGCGGCCTTGACCAGTCTGCCCTGGGACGGCCTGCGCCTGTCCGCCGGAGAGCCGGCCCTTCCGACCGTCTTCCTCTGAACCTGCTCAGTCGGCTGCGGTTACCCGATAGGGCTTCCCGGTGATCCATCCTCCGCCCGGAGGGGGGTCGGCATCGAGATCGACGACTTCGGCTCGCTGCCCGACCCGGATCCGGCCGCCGCGGACGACCCAGCAATTGAGGGCCATCGTTCCGTCGAACTGGCGGTGGATTCTGCGCAGGACGTCCAGGTCCTGCTCGCCGGTGTCGGGGTCGATCGTGGTCATGATGCAGCGACCGCGGACCGACTGCACGCCGATCAGTGTCTCGCCGATCCGCAGCGCCTGGCCGGGCCAGGAACGCTCGGCCAGACCGGGCACGCCGCCCAGCACGATGTTGGGCCGGAGCCGCCGACCGTCCACGCCGAGCGCCTTGATGGCACCGTCGGTGGCGACGAGCAACGGGAGCACGTCGAACCGCTCGGGTCCGTCGTAACCGGCCATCCGGGCCCCCGCACCCGCCGCTTCCCGGACGGCCGCCGCGGTCGCCGGGTCGTTCCAGGGGCGACCGTTGACCAGCGGCTCACCGGCCGAGCCAAGGGTGCCCGCCAGCCCGAGCAGGCGGGGTCGGGTGCGTGCGGTGAGCACGCCGCGGGGTCCGTAGACGTGCGCAAGGCGGTCGCCGGTGACACCGTCGTCAGTGAGCACGGCGTCGTCGAGCCGCTCTCCCCGCATCGACTTGACGGGGTAGCGCCACAGTTCGGTGACCCGCATCAGCTGCTCGCTCCTCTGCCCCAGCCTGTGGACCTAACGTTTGAAGTCGCTTTCCACAGTTAGATGATGGCACGCATACCTTATGGTTACAACAGTGAACTACCATAAGAAAAATGAGTGCTGATCAGACCGACGGGGCTCCGGGGGGTGGCTCGCCGCTGCTCGGTGAGCCGCTGGCGATCGAGTTCGCCAACACCCACTACGCGGTGCGCGGCGCGGTTCGCGAGGGCATCGGCACGCCCGCTCACCTCGTGGCCTGGTTGCTCGAGCACTCCGCGGTACCCGGCCCCCGGCTACCTGTCGGTGCGGCCGAGGTGGAGACATTCCGGACGTTGCGGGGGGCCATCCGCAGTCTGTGTCAAGCCTGCGTGGACGTGCGGCCGAGCGAGGACAAGGACGTCGAGGTGCTCAACGCCGCCGCGGCCAGGGCTCCACGGTGGCCGCAGCTGCACTCCGTCGGTGGGGCCTACGCGGTGTCGGAGCACACCCGAGCCGAGGGCGCCGACGCCGCCCTCGCGGCGATCGCCCGCGACGCGATGGCGATTCTCTGCGGCTCATTGCGCACCCAGATCCGGGCTTGCCAGGGGCCAGGCTGCGTGCTGTTCTTCGTCAAGGACCACCCCCGAAGGCAGTGGTGCTCGGCCGGCTGCGGCAATCGGGCCCGTGCTGCGCGCCACTACCGGCGGCACCGCGCCCCGGCCCCCTAGACCGGTGGCTCAGTCCAAGACTCGACGATGACCGTGCCTGCGCCTGGCAGGGTCACCCTGGCCGGTAGCGTCTGCTGCTGTGCCCGCCCCCGCCACCACAGTGCCTGAGGTCGGGGCGCTGCTCAGCGCGGCGGTGCACGCGGTGGGTGGAACCGACCGGCCGGGTCAGACTCTGATGGCCGAGGCGGTGGACCGGGCGATCCGTACCGGCGAGCACCTCGCGGTGCAGGCCGGTACCGGTACCGGCAAGTCGCTCGCCTACCTGGTGCCGGCGATCCGGCACGCCGTCGCCGCGAGCACCACCGTGGTGGTCTCCACCGCGACCATCGCGCTGCAGCGCCAGCTCATCGACCGCGACCTGCCCCGGCTGGCCGCTGCGCTGGAGCCGCTGCTCGGCAGCGCACCGACCTTCGCCATCCTCAAGGGACGGCGCAACTACCTGTGCCTGCACCGGCTGAACACTGGGCCGCTCGACGAGGGAGAGGACCTGTTCGACGCGGCAGCGGCGGCGTCGCCGACGTCGATGTTGGGCCGCCAGATCGTCCGGCTGCACGAATGGTCCTCCGCTACCAGTACCGGAGACCGCGACGAGCTGGTGCCCGGCGTGACCGACCGGGCCTGGCGGCAGGTGTCGGTCAGCGCCCGGGAGTGCCTGGGCCTGTCCCGCTGCCCCGTCGGCATGGACTGTTTCGCCGAGCAGGCCCGGGCCCGGGCCGGACGCGCCGAGGTGGTGGTCACCAATCATGCGTTGCTCGCGATCGACGCGATGGGTGATCACCAGGTACTGCCCGACCATGATGTCGTGGTCATCGATGAGGCGCACGATCTGGTCGACCGGGTCACCAACGCGGCCACCGAGGAGCTCACCGGGTCGATGGTCGAGACCGCGGCGCGCCGGTGCGGGCGCCTGGTCGATCAGCAGGTCGCCGATGAGTTGGCCGCTGCCGGTGACGGGCTGGCGTTGCTGCTCGGCGATGCTGGGGCGCAGCGTTGGGACACCCTCGGCGCCGGGATGGCTGGCGGCCTCACCGCGGTGCGCGATGCGGCGCACCACTGCATCACCGCGCTGGGGACCGAGCGGCGGGAGGACCCCGACGCCGCCGCCCGTCGCCGGCTCGCGCTGACCGCACTGGAGCAGGTGCACTCGGCGGCAGCTCGGGTGCTGGTCGCCTTCCCCGACAGTGAGTCCGACCGGCGAGATGTGGTCTGGTTGGCGGAGGAATCGGTGCGCGGGCGGGTGCTACGGGTGGCGCCGCTGGGCGTTGCCGGTTTACTGCAGCAACGGCTGTTCGCTAAGCGAACGGTGGTACTCACCTCGGCCACCCTGACCCTGGGCGGGACCTTCGACGCGCTCGCCTCCCAGTGGGGCCTGCCCCGGCAGCGACCGTCTGGCGGATCCTCTCCGGCGCCTGCCGCCTCCGCTGGAACAGCCACCGAGCGGCGGCCGCCGGCCGACGACGCCACCCCTGCCTGGACAGGTTTCGATGCGGGCTCGCCGTTCGAGCACCGCCGCGCCGGGATCCTCTACACCGCCGCCCATCTGCCCCCACCCGGCCGCGACGGGTTGACACCGGCCTACCTCGACGAGCTCGTCGCGCTGGTCACTGCAGCGGGTGGCCGCACGTTGGGCCTGTTCTCCTCAATGCGGGCCGCCAAGCAGGCCGCCGAGGCCCTGCGGGCGCAGCTGGACTTCCCCATCCTGTGCCAGGGCGACGACGCGACCGGCCTGCTGGTGCAGCAGTTCGCGCGAGATGAACCGACCTGCCTGTTCGGCACCCTGTCGTTGTGGCAAGGCGTCGACGTCCCCGGCCGGTCGCTGTCTCTGGTGGTGGTCGACCGCATCCCGTTTCCCCGCCCGGACGACCCGTTGAGCTCAGCCCGACAACGCGCGGTGGCCGCCCGCGGTGGCAACGGCTTCCTGACGGTGGCGGCGACGCACGCCGCGCTACTACTCGCCCAAGGCACCGGCCGGCTGTTGCGCTCCACCGAGGACCGCGGCGTGGTGGCCATCCTGGATCCCAGACTGGCAACCGCCCGCTACGCCGCATTCCTGCGCGCCTCCCTCCCTCCGTTCTGGCCCACCACCGACCCCGCCGTAGCCCGAGCCGCCCTCACCCGTCTCGTCAGCACGTAACACCCGACGCTGGTATCGCCATTCGAAGCCGAATGGCGCTCGCCGTATGATGAGAAGAGTGAGCATCGCGGTCGTTCGTCCCGGCGAAGGCGACGTGCTGTCTGCCGGCCCCATCGGGGTGCGCATCCTTGAGACGGGCGAACGGACCGGGCATCGGCTCGGCATCGTCGAGGTCACGCTTCCGCCGCACACGCCTGGCCCACCCCAACACATCCATCGCGAGCACGACGAGACGTTCTACGTGGTCTCCGGCCAGCCGAGTTTCACCAGCGGAAGCGACGAGTTCACGGCCGGCATCGGCGAGTTGATCACCGCCGGAGCCGGCACGCCGCACACCTTCGCGAACCCCGGCGACGAGAAGGCCATGATGTACTGCACGATCACGCCGGACCGGTACATCGACTACTTCTACGAACTCGACCGGCTCCCCAAGGGACCCAACGGACTCGACCCCAAGGCGGTCGCCGAGATCATGGCCCGCTACTCCACCGAGGTCGTCCCGCCTAGCGGGCCGCGATAGCGGTAACACACAAGTAGCTCGTATCCCCGCTCACAAGGGCACTCTGCGCAGCATCCCGTCGGCAGCGTCGGCGGCCTCCACCTCGTCGCGGGTCACACCCAGTACGAAGAGCACGATATCCAGAAACGGCTGAGTGATCGCGGTGTCCGCGACCTCGCGCAGCGCGGGCTTGGCATTGAAGGCGACACCGAGACCAGCGGTGCTCAGCATGTCGATGTCGTTCGCGCCATCCCCTACAGCCACACACTGGGCCAGCGGGACACCGAAGTGCTCCGCCGCCTGGCGCAGCGCGTCAGCCTTCCCTGACCGGTCGACCACTGGACCAATCACGTGCCCGGTGAGCTTGCCGTCGTGGATCTCCAGCTCGTTGGCGGTGCAGAAGTCCAGCCCCAGATCTTCGGCGACCGGTTGCACGATCTGGGTGAAACCCCCCGAGACGGCTCCACAGTAGA
>JAICSB010000138.1 GCA_025937115.1 Pseudonocardiaceae bacterium
CGAGCGCTGTTCACCGACAACCCCCGTTCCTACACCCAGATCGCCCACATGGCCGGAATACCGCCCGGCGCAATCGGGCCCACCCGGGCGCGGATCCTACGGCAGCTGCGAGGCAGGCTCCGGACGGCTGGAGTGGAGGGTGTCCTATCACCGCGCGCCTCGGGTAGCCAAGCGTGACGTTCGTCCGGACGCGCTGTCGTCCTGGATGCTGGCGCAGCCGGCCGCAGAGCACGATCGCCGCTTCCTCGAGAGCCTGCCGCCTGGGAGTCGCGGGGACAAGTGTGGACGCGAGTTAATGGACAGTCCAATAGACAAGATCCATCTGCTCTGACCGATTCGATCTTCTGTTGCTTGATCGTTGCAGTTCAGAGGCGGTATAAGTAATAGTTCCAGCGCGCCCGGAGAGACTCGAACTCCCAACCTTCTGATCCGTAGTGCGAAGTTCACCCAGTAGGAGGAGGACTACCTGGCATTTTACGTGTGAGATACGCCGACGCCGCTAGTCGTCACGCTCGGCGTGTTCGCGCATCCACTGAGCCGCCTGCCGGACGTACTCGCCGTAGTCTCGCAGCGCAAGCGGGATCGCGGCGGCGACCTGCGCATAGTCGATCTCCAGATACCCGTGCACGAGCACGTTGCGGGTACCCGCCGAGGGTGCGAGCGCCGTGCCGAGGTCCTTGGTGATGAGTCCGATTTCGGCGGCCAGCGTGAACGATTCCGCATAGGTGTCCGGAGCTCGACCGAGCCGTGCGGCCGCTGTGTGGCTGTTGACCGCGAATGCCAGGTCCACTACCAGCGTGAGGATCCGCTCGACGGCTAGCGCACCGACATGGTCAGTCTGTAAGCGCTTCTCGTCGAACTCGCCCAGCTGCCGCAGCCAGCCGAGCAACTCTTCGATCTTCCGGAGCTTCGGCTGCACCGCCCGCCAGTCGAGCCGTCGGGGAGTCATCCGGCCAGCAGAGCCAGGTTGAGCCTGCGCATCGGGTCGGTCTCAACTCGTTCCCCGATCGCCGCCATCTGGGCATTGGCCAGCGCAGCTGGCTCACACTCGTACAACGGTATCGAACCCACGAGCGCGCGCTCCCTGATGAGCGGCCCACCACGATTGAGATGAACGAGGTCGACTTGCTGCGTCCCGGTGAGCTCGATCAGCTCGAATGTCGCCGCCGCGGTGTCCATCCGGTGGCCGTGCTCGGTCAAGACACCGACGTCCAGATCGCGAGCCTGGGGTTCCCCCCGGGCGGCGCTACCGAAGACCGTGAGTACCCGCACGCGATGTCGCGAGCAGAACGCGTCGAGCTCGCCCGACTCAGCGGCTGACCGGAGCCGAGCAAGACCTGCTGCCGGACTCGCCATGAGACCATCATGGCAGGTGCACCCGCTTCCGAGCGGTGCGGCTCGCGGGAGGAGGCTCTCAGGTCCGACTGAACGTCAGATCCCGACCGCCTTGACACACCCTCGTCAACTCGCCCGACCGCGTAGGTCCGTACAGCGGCCGCGACGAGGCCGCCGACCGCGGGTATGTCGACGCCGACACCCTCGGGCTTGCCCACGTCCCCTCCGAGCCCGTCCCGTCGTCACGTTCCCCGGAGACGACGGTCCAACCAGACGCTGACCGACTGGGGCGACGAACCCGGCTGGCAACGCCTCGTCGCGGTTCTGCGGCGCATTCACGCCGGCGAACGCGACCCCGACACCCTCACCCACGGCCTCGACACCACCGACACCACCATCACCCGCCGCGCTCTGGACATCCTCACAGGCCAGATCACCC
This sequence comes from Pseudonocardiaceae bacterium, assembly GCA_025937115.1. The sequence continues at coordinate 1,775 of JAICSB010000138.1, forward strand.
TCGACCCCGACACCTGGCACGCCCTCACCACCAGCTCAGCCGACACCGCCGACGATGACTCCCCAGAACTCGGGGATTTCCTCGACGCGGTCGTCGACGCCGCCTGCGGAAACACTCACGCTCCCGACACCGTGACGCCCGTGCTCCAGCGCCATCCGCCGCGTCATCGCCGGTGACCACACTCCACCGCTTGGCCAGCTCAACTCCGATCACGCCAGCCTTGTCATCACGATCCTCGAACGACTCGCCACACCGGCGTCGACGAACTCGGAGCAGTCATGACCAACCCGGTTGACTTGAGTCGGCGAATTGCCGCACTGCCAGATAAGCATGCGATGGCCACGCTGGCGTTGGTGCTGCGACGCCGAGGCGCCGCGCTCGATCCGTTCAGCCAGCAAGAGCAGCAGGCTCGGTTGCGGGAAGCGCTGGGCCAACCCGAGATCACCAATGGCATACAAGCCGCAGCCGACGCCACCGACGGAGATCTAGCGCGAACCGCGTTAACGCACCTCACAGACTCCGACGACACCACGACCGAACTTGTCAACCAAGCCATCGGGATCGCACAGCGCGACAGCGACGTTGAACGCGACCCTCTGCTGCTGTTCGGGGTTGGTGCTCTGGTCCTGTGGGTGTTCCGCGCGGACATCGATCTAGCCCACGAGACCGGCAAGGGATGGAAGTTCCGTTTCAAGACCCAAAGGCCTGTCCGACTCCACGATCGCAAAACTGCTCGGACAGCTCGTCGGTGCCTATCTCAAGCCGTAGCCGCTGCCTGGCTGGTCACGGTGTGGTATTGGGACAGATGTGGCGCGCCCGGAGAGACTCGAACTCCCAACCTTCTGATCCGTAGTCGGAAGCAGCGCCCCTTCCGCACCTGCTAATTGTCCGTGGACGTGCCCCATCTTCGGGTTCACGTCCACGGGCGTTCATGGTCATCCGTAGCCGTTGATGTACCAACTGATGTAGATCAGGGCGCTCTTCGGTCGTGGACTCCGGCCGAGGGTCTGCCTGCTGCCGAACATCTGATTCTCGGTCAGGAGCTTAGGAGCACACGGGTGTTCGGCGCCCCGCCGTGGAGGTTCATAGCAGGGCCGCCCTAAGCGGCCTTTGTGGCACGCTGATCGTGTGCTGGGTGAGGATGGGCAGGTCGAGGAGCTGTGGCGGCAGCAATCGATCTGGTCCCACACTGCCAACCGGATGAAGGGATCCATCGGTCGTGCTCGGTCTGCCGCTTTGGCGTTGACTATGGGGGGTGCCGTGTTGGCCACGCTGGCTACGCGACTGCCCGCTGGGCAGACCAAGGCGGCTTCGGTGCTGGCCGTTGTGGCTGCAGTGGCGGTTGGGCTGGTGCCGGTGTTACGGCCACGGTTCAGCGGCCGGGTATTGCGGGCTTGGACTCGTGCTCGGTCGGTATCCGAAGCACTCAAAAGCGAGATCTACCTGTACCTGGCGGGGCCGGCGACTACCGGGGCGAGGACCGCGACCGCCGGCTGAAAGTGTGCACAGACCGGGTCCGGCAGCAGGCCGCGGATCTGCTCCGGCACAGCGTCGACATTCAACCAGTGAAGCGCGGGCTGCCTGAGGTTGACGACTACGCGTCGTATTTGCGAGTGCGGGTCGATGGCCAAGTCGAGGGTTATTACCGGCCCAAGGCTCGACAACTGCAGATGCGCCTAACCCAGTTCCGTCGCGTCGAGGTCGTGCTGGCAGTGGCCGGCGTCGTGCTCGGTGCGCTCGCGGCGAGCCTGGCCGAGGTCGGGCTGAGTGCGTGGATCGCCGTGGTCACCACGATCAGTGCCTCGGTCGCAGCACACGTCGGTGCGACCCGCTATGAATACCAACTGATCGAATACCTGCGCACCGCCGATGAGCTGACTCGGTTGCGGCGCGACGCGGCAGCGACCACGTCGCCGGCTGAGCTGGACCAGCTGGTTATGCAGTGCGAGCGGATCATTTCAATCCAGAACGAGGGCTGGATGGCCAAGCTGTCCTCCATCCCGGAGGAGGAATCGAAGTCCTAAGAACGCCTCATCCTCCGCATACAGCGGCTCGCTGACAATGATCACGCGTGAGCCCCAGTCTGGAAGGCTGTGTCCACTGCGCCGTCAGAGGCTTCGATGTGTGGTCAGGCCGCGTCACAAGTATCCGTCGTTGACCGTGGTTGACCGTCCTTAATGGCACGCTAATGGCACACGCGGGTGTTAGCCCGCCGCAAGATAAAGGTATGGAAGCGGGTATCCCGTCGCGTCGGCGAGCTTGCCTCGAAGCAGGTCTGGGGTCGGGGTCCAGCTGGAGCACCCGACGCGCTGAACGAGCTGGACCCCGACCCCAGACCTGCTACACCTCGGTGCCGACGCGACGGGATACATGCGTCCCGCGTGACCCACCACTTTCGTGCCCAGCCCGGGGGCCATCCCGGAGCAAGGCCCGCCGGAGGCCCGAGACTGCCTGATCTTGATCGGCCGACCTCCTCTGTGTGAACGCTGATTCGCCGTGCGTCCGCGTACCTCGGAGTGTCATTGAGTGTCGCTGAGCTGCGGCTACGCGTGGTTGTGAATCGTCTTGTGCGGACTTGTGGCGTTGGTTTCGCTGACGGCTCGCTGACGATGATCATAGGTGAGGTGAGCTCGCGCATGCCCGTCTGTGCCCTCACCACGCTCGCGGCTGGTTGGTCACGGTGGGCTGAGGGGCCTCGCCGTAGTGGGATGCTGTTGGCCATGTCCAAACCGCCGCGCCGGGTGTTTATAAGTCACACCTCGGAGTTACGGCGGTGGCCGGTACCGCGGTCGTTTGTGGCGGCGGCGGAGTCGGCGGTGGCCCGGGCGGGAGATGCGGTCGCGGACATGGCGTATTTCACAGCGCGGGATGACAAGCCGGCGCAGGTATGTCGGGATGCGGTCGCAGCTGCAGATGTGTACGTGCTGATCGCTGGTTTCCGGTATGGCTCACCGGTGCGGGATCGCCCTGAGGTGTCTTATACCGAGTTGGAGTTGGAAGCTGCGGAAGAGGCGGGGCTGCCGCGGCTGGTGTTCCTGATCGGCGAGGAGGCGCAGGGACCGAGTGAGCTGTTCGTCGATGTGATGCACGGGGCGCGGCAGGCGGCGTTTCGGGCCCGCCTCGGTGACAGTGGGCTAACCACGGCCACAGTGACCAACCCCGATGAGTTGGAGACGGTGCTATTCCAGGCGCTGGTCACGCCCGACCGTCGCGCCACCGACCGCACTGAGAGGTGGCGAGGACCGGTGTTTGCGGTGCCGCCGCTGCGGGGTGATGAGGTGCCCCGCCCAGATTTGATGGCGGAGTTAGTGGCGGCAGTGACTCAGCCGGGAACGAGCGCGGTGGGGATGACGACCGGACTGTGGGGTGCGGGGGGGTTCGGGAAAACGACGATGGCTCGGTTGCTGGTGCATCGCCAGGATGTTCGGCTGAAGTTCCCTGACGGGGTGGTGTGGGTGACCGTCGGCGAGGACATCAGTGGACCAGAGCTGGCCGAGAAGGTCACCAACGCAGTGGCCCTGCTGAGCGGTGAGCGGCCCGGGTTGACCGATCCATTGGCCGCGGGGGCGCAGTTGGGGCGTGTGTTGGGGCAGCGGCAGGTGTTGCTAGTCGTGGATGACGTGTGGAAGACCGCCCAGGTGGAACCGTTCCTGATGGGCGGACCCGGAGCGGTGCGGTTGTTCACCACCCGCATCCGAGGAGTCCTGCCGGACTCGGTACAGCCGGTAGTGGTCGATGAGATGGATCGAAGCGAAGCAGTTCAGCTGCTCACCACCGGGGTAGGCGGGGTGTCTGCTGGTGTGGTGGCCGGATTACTGGCCGCGACGGGACGGTGGCCGGTGCTGCTCGGGTTGGTTAATGCTGCGGTCCGCGCCGATCTACGCGCCGGTCGCCCGGCCGAGGAGTCGATGCGCGAGATCCTCCGCGAGTTGCGCACGACGGGACCGACCGCGCTGGATGTCACCGACGCCGACGAGCGACACACCGCGGTGGCCCGCACGATCGGAGTCAGCCTGTCCCGGCTGACCGACCAGCAGCGAGCCCGCTATTTGGAGTTGGCGGTATTCGGAGAGGACGTGACGATCCCCGGTCCGGTGTTGGTCCGGTATTGGAAGGCCACCGGCGGCTGGTCGGAGTTTCAGACCGGGCGATTTTGCCAGCGTCTGGCCGAGCTGGCTTTGCTCAGCGACTACCGCCGCGATCCTGACCAGGTGGGACTGCATGACGTCATCCATGCCTACCTCCGCGAACAGACCCACCACCGGCGCAGCGAGCTGCACCGGGCGCTACTCGACGCCCATCGTGGTCTGGTCCAAGAGGAGAACAAGACGAGCGCGTGGTGGCAACTCCCCGCAGCGGAAAGCTACCTGTGGACGTGGCTGCCCACTCACCTTCACGGCGCTGAACGAGACCACGAGCTGCGGGCGTGTCTGCACCATCCCGGGTGGCTGGTGGGAAAACTCGAAAACGTCGGACAGGCCGGGCTAGCAGCTGATCTGGCCCTGTCCGATGACTCGCTGTCGCGTGCTTTGGGTGTCGCGGTCCGCCAAAACGCCCATCTCCTGGCTCCGCTGCATCCTCCGGGGTCACTGGCTGCCACCCTGGCCACCCGACTGCCTGACGATGGGCCGACCAAGGCCATCGCTGACCGGCTGGTCGCGGGGATGACCATGCCGCACCTGCGGGCCATCACCCCTCTGCCCGATCTGCCCCACCTGACGCAGGATCGAGCCCCAACCGGACACACCCGCAGGGTGTCGGCGTTGGTAGTGGCCCCAGACGGGTCATGGCTGGCCTCCGCTGACACCGGCGGAGAGATACAGCTACGGGACCCGGTCACCGGTACCACTGGCCACACTTTGACCGGCCACACCCACGGGGTGGCGAGGCTGGTGGTAGCCCCAGATGGGTCGTGGCTAACCTCCGCCGAAGCCAGCGGCGAGGTGCGGATCTGGGACTTGGCCACCGGCACTACCCGCTACACCCTTACCGGCCATCACGGCGGGGTGTCTGAATTGGTGGTGGCCCCGGATGGGTCCTGGTTGGCCGTCGCCGCCGGCCAAGACAACCAGATACGGATCTGGGACGCAGCCAGCGGTGCCACCCGCCACACCCTCACCGGCCATCGCGGCGGGGTGTGGGCGCTAGCAGTGGCCCCGGATGGGTCCTGGTTGGCGTCTGCCGGTGAAGACAGGGAGTTACACATTTGGGACCCGGCCACCGGCACCTCCCGCTACGTCCTCACCGGTCACCTCGACTGGCTGCGGGCGTTGGTGGTGGCCCCGGATGGGTGCTGGTTGGCCTGCGCCGGCCACGGTGGGCAGGTGCGAGTCTGGGATCCCGTCACCGGTGTTGCCCGTCGCACCCTTATCGGCCATCGCGGCGACGTGTGGACGTTGGTGGTCTCCCCGGATGGGTCCTGGTTAGCCTCCGCCGGTGAAGACGGCGAAGTACGGATTTGGGATCCGGCCACCGGTGCTGCCCGCCATGTCCTCGTCGGCCACAGCGGCGGGGTGTGGGCACTGGCGGTGGCCCCAGACGGATCGTGGCTAGCCTCCGCCGGCTATGGCGGGGAAGTACGAGTCTGGGACCTGGCCACCGGTAGTGCCTGGCGTCTGCTCGTCGGCCATAGCGGCGGGGTGTGGGCACTGGTGGTCGCCCCAGACGGGTCATGGTTGGCCTCCGCCGACACCGGTGGGGAGGTGCGGGCCTGGGATCCGATGACTGGCGCCGCCCGCCACATCCTCATCCGCCACACCAGTGGGGTGGAGGCCCTGACGGCCGCCTCAGATGGGACTTGGCTGGCCTCCGCCGGCCACGACAGGCAAGTGCGGATCTGGGATCCGGTCACCGGCGCCACCCGTCACATCCTCACCGGTAGGGAGGTGCAGATTAGGGACCCGGCCACCGATACAACCCGCGGCGCCGTCACCGGCCGCACCCGCGCGGTGACGGCCCTGGCGGTCGCCCCAGACGGATCTTGGTTGGCTTCCGCCGACACCGGTGGAAAGGTGCGAATCTGGGATCCGGCTAGCGGCGCCACCTGCCACATCCTCACCGGCCACACCCGCGCGGTGACAGCCCTGGCGGTCGCCCCAGACGGATCTTGGC
>JAICSB010000361.1 GCA_025937115.1 Pseudonocardiaceae bacterium
ACGCCCCGGCGGGGCCGCTGCCCACCGTGTTCGTGCTGCACGGTGGCCCACATGCAGCCGACGAGGACCGCTTCTCCGCAACCCGAGCGCTGTGGCTCGACGCCGGCTTCGCCATCGTGCACGTCAACTACCGTGGCTCCACCGGCTACGGCTCGACCTGGCGCGACGCGATCGAGGGTCGACCCGGGCTGACCGAGCTGGACGACGTCGCGGCTGTCCACGACTGGGCAGTGACCAGCGGGTTCGCTGACCCGGTGAGGTGCGTCGTCGAAGGTTGGTCCTGGGGCGGCTACCTGACCCTGCTCGCGTTGGGGACCCAGCCGCGGCGCTGGGCTGCCGGCATCGCCGGGATCCCGGTCGCCGATTACCCCGCCGCTTACGCCGATGAGATGGAGCCGCTGCGGGCTTTCGACCGCGCCCTGTTCGGCGGCTCCCCCGAGGAGCTGCCCGAGCTCTACCGGGACGCCTCTCCGATCAGCTACGCGACCGACCTGCGCGCCCCGGTGCTGCTGCTCGCCGGGGACAACGATCCACGCTGCCCGATCCGCCAGATCGACAACTACCTTGACCGGCTCACTGAGCTGGGCAAGCCGTTCCGGAGTTACCGCTACGACGCGGGGCACGGGTCGATGGTGGTAGCCGAGAATCTCCGGCAGGCCGCCGTCGAGGTCGCGTTCGTCCGCGAGATCCTGCGCGAAAGTTGACCGTCAGTCAACATGGGGGTAACGACAACGGCGGAAGCTGAGCCAGGAGGTGGTCACCCGTGGCCCTGTGGCGGTTACACGTCGACGTGGCTGATCAACCCGGCCGGCTGGGCGCGCTCGCCGCGGCGATCGGTGGCTGCGGCGCTAACATCGTCTCCTTGCACGTGGTCGGCGAACCGGCCGAAGACGGCGCGGTGACCGACGAGCTGCTGGTCAGGCTGCCGCCGAAGGTCGCGGTGCCGGCACTGGTCGAAGCCGTCGAGTCGGCCGGGTTTCCGGTGACGGTGGTGGTGCAGGCCGACGCCCACGCGCTGGCCGACCCGGTGACCGCCGCGCTGGCGCTGGCGCACTGCGTGGCCCTCGACCCCGGCAGCGCCGACCGGGCGGTAGCGACCATGCTGCGCGCTGAGCTGACCGAAGCCGGCGCACCACCGACCGCCCACCAGGCTGCCCACCAGGCCGACGTCGGCATCGGCACGAGACGAGTGCGGCTGCGCCGCGGGTGGCCGTTCACCGCTACCGAAATCTCCCAGGCCGCGGCGCTGCTCGAGCTCGCCGGGGCCTCCGACGGCGACCGCGCCGCTGGCCGGCTCGTGCCAGCACGAGTCAGCGTGCAGCTGACCGACGGGGCGGAGGTGGTACTGCGGGCCGCGACGGCCGCCGACGCGCCGCTGGTCGCCGCGCTGCACGCGCGCTGCTCCCCACACACCCGGGCGTTGCGATCGCTGTCCACCAGACCGGTGTTGACCGCGGCGGTATTGCAGCAACTGATCGGCGCCGACGGCTCCACCAGCGTGCTCGCGATGACCACCGATGGTGGCGCGGCGGTCGGGCTGGCGAATCTGGTCGGCACCGGACCGGGCACGGCCGAGGTCGCGCTGCTGGTCGAGGACCTCTGGCAGGGTCGGGGAGTAGGAACCGCGCTGGCCCGCAACCTGGTGGAGCTGGCCCGAACCGATCAGCTCACCGAGTTCACCGCGATATCCCGAGCGGGCAACGGCGCGCTGACCCGGGTGTTGCGCCGCGCCGGGTTACGACCACGCGGCCGGTTGGAGGGCGGCGCGCTGTGCGTGCGGGCCGCGCTGCACCCGGAGGAACCCAGCCCGACCGCGCCCACCGAGGTCAGCCTCGCCTAGCCACCCCGGATGGATACCCCCGCCGGTGATCACGGTTTATGTGTCAAGAACGACACATTATGTCGCCCTGGTCACATAAGCCGCGATCAAGCCCGGCCGATCGGTCCGCCGCCGCAGCCGGTGGAGGAGCAGCCGTGAGCAGTTGACGGCACTGGCCTCACGCGCTGCCGGCACGGTAGTTTTGCGCGTCCCCGGCGCGGTGATCCAGGGCGAACTGCACCACCTGCTGCCCGATCGTGCGCAGGGTGCGGTCTACCGCGGGATTGGAGGCGACGCCGTGGTCGTCGAAACTCACCTCGGCGGAGTTCAGCGCCGCGCCCAACGGCGTGGGCCAGCCGCGTAGCGCGTGCACGATGGAGCGCAGCGCCGTCAGCGTGGTCACCGTCGCCTGCCAGCCCAGCGCCATCGCCACGCAGCCGACCGCGCGTCCGTCCAGATAAGGGCGGGGATCCGCACGCAGGTCCTCGACGTAGTCCAACGCGTTTTTCACCAAGCCGGAGACGGTGCCGTGGTAGCCCGGCGAAACCAGCACCACCCCGTCGGCCTCCCGCAACGCCTGCACCAACCGGCACGCCAGCTCGCTGCGCTCGAGCACCGCCGGGTCGTAGAACGGCAGGATCAACTCCGTGCCGGTGATCGCGACGGCGTCCGCACCGGCGGCTCGGGCACCCTGAAGAACCACGCTCAGGGCTCGCTCGGACTGTGAGTCCTCGCGCATCGAACCACCGATGCCGACCACGGTGAGCCCCATGTCAGGGACCCTACGGCGGGGCGTCCGCTACCGAATACGCGAGGGCCCGGCACCCCCAGTGTGCCGGGCCCTCGCCTATTCCCCTCGGTCAGGCCTTGGCCTGCGCGCCGGAGCGCGCCGGGTTGGCTTGCTTGGCAGCCTTGGGATCGCGTTCGGACTGCTTGGCGCGCACGCCCTGCTCGATCCGGTCACCCAGGCCCTTGTCAACGTTGCGCCAGTACTCGAAGGCCCGTTGCAGGACCGGCTCGGTCACGGCGTTGAGCAGGTGGCCGACGACATTGTCCACCAGCCGCCCGCGAGCCGCGTCGTCGAGTACCTCACGGACCAACGTGCCGGCCTGGCCCCAGTCGCTGTCCTCAGCGTGCAGGGTGTAGGCGGCGTGCACCATGTCCCCGCTGGTCTGCCACCCCGCAGACTCGCCGTACCGGGCGCCGTCGGCCTTTGGACCGCCCTTGGAGTTCGGCGCATACACCGGGTCTGACACGTTCTGGTACCGCATCGCACCGTCTTTGCTGTAACTGTGCACCGGCGACTGCGGAGCGTTCACCGGCAACTGCTGGTAGTTCGCGCCGATGCGGTGCCGGTGCGCGTCAGCGTAGGCGAACAGTCGGCCCAGCAGCATCTTGTCCGGGCTCGGGCCGATGCCAGGCACGAGATTGTTGGGCTGGAAAGCGGCCTGTTCCATCTCGGTGTGGTAGTCGGTGGGGTTGCGGTCCAGCGTCATCTTCCCGACCTCGATGAGCGGGTAGTCGCCGTGCGGCCACACCTTGGTCAGGTCGAACGGGTTGAACCGGTAGGTCTTGGCGTCCTCGAATGGCATGATCTGCATCTTGAGCGTCCAGCTCGGGTACTCGCCGGCGGCGATGTGCTCATACAGGTCACGATGGTGGTAGTCGGTATCGACCGAGGCCATCTGGTCGGCCTCATCCTGGGTGAAGAACTCGATACCCTGGTCGGTCAGGAAGTGATATTTCACCCAGAACTTCTCGCCGGCAGCGTTGACCCACATGTAGGTGTGGCTGGAGTAGCCGTTCATGTGCCGCCAGCTGCGCGGAATACCCCGGTCACCCATTAACCAGGTCACCTGGTGCGCTGACTCCGGGGACAGCGACCAGAAGTCCCACTGCATGTCGTGGTCACGCAGGTTGTTGTCCGCGCGGCGCTTCTGCGAACGAATGAAGTGCTGGAACTTCATCGGGTCGCGGATGAAGAAGACCGGCGTGTTGTTGCCGACCATGTCGTAGTTGCCCTCGGTGGTGTAGAACTTCAGCGCGAAGCCGCGAGGGTCGCGCCAGGTGTCGGGGCTGCCGCGCTCGCCGGCCACCGTGGAGAACCGGGCCAGCATGTCGGTCTTGGTACCCGGCTGAAACACCGCGGCCTTGGTGTAGGCGCTGACATCGTTGGTCACCTCGAACCGACCGAAGGCGCCGCCGCCCTTGGCATGCGGCTGGCGCTCCGGCACGCGTTCGCGGTTGAACTGCGCCATCTGCTCGATGAGGTAATGATCCTGGAGCAGGATCGGTCCATCCGGACCGACGGTGAGCGAGTGCTCATCACTCGCGACCGGGATCCCGGCATCCGTCGTCGTCGGCTTG
>JAICSB010000784.1 GCA_025937115.1 Pseudonocardiaceae bacterium
CCCACCGACCCGACCGGGTCAACTGACGGAGGTGCCGCGTGACAACGACCGTTGACCTGCTTGCTGCGATCGGCGCGCACCTCGCTGAGTTCGAGCTGCCCCCGATCGCTTCGGTGCTCGTGACCGCTGCGATCTCAGCACCGCACGTGACCGTGCAGCTGGCCGATCCCGCCGCGATGGCCCGAGGGCTGCTGGCCTGGGCCGACACGCTGACCCAGGTCACCGCGCAAGCCCGGCGGGTCCCCCGAGGTGAATCGGTGCACCTGTCGGTCACTGGGCTGTTTCCCGACGGAGCCTCGGTCCTGGTCTATGGCGCCATGGCGGTCCCCGAACACGGCCTCGGCGCCGATTTGGCACCCGATGCCTGCATGCCCATCCCGCTCGGGGCGCTGCGGCACGCGACCACCCTCCGGGAGGTAAGGGCCTGATGACAGCCACCCAATCCGCGGCGGTGGGGATCGCGGCGCTGACCCGGGCGCAGCGGGCCGCGCTGCCGCTCAGCGTTGATGTCGCCCAAGCCCTGGCCGAGCAGCACGGCGTCTGCATCCGGCCCCTGGCCATGCGCCGCATCGACACCACCACCGGCCGCATCGACATCGTCCCGGTGCCCTGTGGGTCCACCCGGGCAGACCAATGTCCACCGTGCGCGGACAAGGCCCGCAGGTTGCGGATGGCCCAATGCCGCCAGGGCTGGCACCTCGACGCCGAACCCGTCACCGACCGGGCCAAGCCCAGCGCCGAACACCAGGAGCTGATGGCCACCCGAGCCGACCTGGCCGCCGCCTACACCGACTGCAAAGCCATCGGCGACGAGGTCACCTGTGAACAAATCGCCGAATCCATCGCCGAACTCGACACCGAACTCCGCGCGGCAGGAGTGCGCGGACGACTCACACCACTGGACCCACCACCCAAGCCGGTCAAGCGCTCCACCCGGCGCCGCCAAGACGCCCCAGACCTACCCCGCCGACCCGTCGAGCACCGCACCCTCGGTCGGGTCTTCGCCGGGCGCTACCGGCCCTCCACCTTTCTGACCCTGACCCTGGATTCCTACGGCCGCGTCGACACCGAGGGGGCCGCAGTGGACCCGGAGCGCTACGACTACCGGCGGGCCGCCCGAGACGCGATCCACTTCTCCGCCCTGGTGGACCGGTTTTGGCAAAACACCCGTCGCTGCGTCGGCTGGGACGTGCAGTACTTCGGCACCGTCGAACCACAAAAACGCGGCGCCCCACACTTCCACGCCGCCATCCGGGGTGCGATCCCCCGCACCGAACTCCGCCAGATCACCGCCGCGACCTACCACCAGGTCTGGTGGCCGGCCCATGACCAGCTCGTCTACACCGACGAGCGGCTACCGGTCTGGGACACCCGAGCCAAGGCCTTCACCGACCCCGACACCGGCACACCACTGCCCACCTTCGACCAAGCCTGCCAGGACCTGGCCGAGCCCGCGCACGTCGTCCGGTTCGGAACCCAAGTGCACGTCAAAGGCATCCTGGGCGGCACCGAAGAAGCCGGCCGCCA
>JAICSB010000655.1 GCA_025937115.1 Pseudonocardiaceae bacterium
CCGGCGATGCGGGCCAGTTGGGCTGAGAGGTGGGGCTGCAGGGGTAGGCCGCGCAGGGCGCGTTCTTCGGCGTAGACGAGGTCACCATTTTCCAAGATGCCGTATAGCCGGGCCGCCGCAGTGGTCTCGCGGGCCGTGTCGGTCCGGGTGATGGCGTCGGTTTCGAGCTCCCACGCCGTCTCGCCGGTTCGACCGCCGTAGTAGATCTCGCAGATGCCGAACATGTGCGCGAGCACCACCTCGATGGTCTCCTCCTCGTCCACCCGCCACCACCCGACTTCACGGGCCGCCGGGCGCAACACCGCACCGGATGAGTTCAGTAGCCAGGCTCGCGCCTCGTAGACCAGAAAAGGCCTGCCGTCATGGGCGAACGTGATCTGCTGGCCGTAGCGGAACTCGCCCAGCAGCGACGGGTACTGCGCCAGACCCTCGCCGCGCCACACCCCCAGCAGTGGCGCGAGCGGCTCGCATTGCGGGTGTAACTCGATGCTCTGCCCCAGCGTGACGGCGTCCATGCTGATCGGCAGATCATCAAACCAGGGCAGGGTGCGGTCAGTGGCACCGTCGCCCGCGTTGGTGTCTGGGCTGCTGTCGGACACATCGCTGTTCACCACTGAATCCGATCACGAATCGGCCCGCTGCGCTAGGCAACCGATCGGTCGCAACTGCGTCCTTATCGGTGTTCTTTCGGGGGAGTCCCGGAAGGCACCGCCCGCCGCCGAAGCTGACGGGCGGGCGCGTCGGACCCGGCTGGAACCGGACACCCTCCCCCCGCCCGGGGCCGGCCGGGTCACGCGTAACTGGTGAATAACACACTACGTACGGACTGTGTCGCAGCGGTAGGCTTATCCTCGGTTACCGAGGGGGTCTCTGTGATGCGTTTCTTTCGCCACGCCGTGATATCGTTCACCATTGCCGCCGGATGCGCGGTGTTCACTCCCGCGATAGCGGCTGCCGCCCAGTCGGCTGCCGCACCGTGCGGAGCGTCCGTATCGGCCTGTATCAGTCTCAGCAGCCACGAGGCTTGGCTGATGAGCGGTGGTCAGGTCACCTACGGGCCCACCGCGATCACCTCCGGAAAGCCGGGTCAGCGAACTCCTCCCGGCGTGTTCCACGTGTTGTGGAAAGACAAGAATCACCGTAGTTCGGAATTCCACAATGCTCCTATGCCTTACTCTGTGTTCTTCACCAACACCGGTATCGCTTTTCATGAGGGCAGCCTCAGCAAGGCATCAGCCGGATGCATTCATCTCAGCCACACCGCTGCGACCACATTCTTCAACAAGCTGTCGGTTGGCCAGGTCGTGCAGGTCGTGAGCTGAAGTCACGACCACGGGGAGACCGACGTAAGCAGCTCCCGCAGCGCGGGCAGAAGGGCACGCAGCGCCCGGCCACGGTGCGATAAGGCATCCTTCTCGGCCGGTTCCAGCTCGGCGGAGGTACGCCGATCACCATCCGGCACGAAGATCGGGTCGTAGCCGAAGCCGTTGCGGCCGCGAGCTGCCCGGGTCAGGGTGCCGCGCCAGTGTCCGCGGACTACAGTCTCGTTCCCTGACCTATCGGCCCGGGGCGGTACGACCAGCGCCGCGGCGCAGATGAACGCTGCACCACGACGATCTCCTGGCACGTCCGCCAGCTGATCGAGCACCAGTTGCAGGTTTGCGGCGTCATCGCCATGGCGGCCGGCCCATCTGGCCGACAGCACCCCGGGCATTCCATTGAGCGCGTCGACCGCCAGGCCCGAGTCGTCGGCGACAGTGGCCAGCCCAGTAGCTGCCGCCGCATCGCGGGCCTTGGCCAGCGCGTTGCCTTCGAAGGTGGCAGCGGTCTCCGGGATCTCCGGGAACAGCAGCACGTCGTCGAGCCCCAACACCTGCACGCCGCTGATATCCGAGGAGGCCAAAATCCGCCGCAGCTCGACCAACTTCTGCGCGTTGCGCGTCGCCAGCAGAACCCGAACTGGGCTCACGACCGGGGCAACTCACCTGGGTAGGGCTTGGCCAGCGCGGTCGCTTGGAGCGCGGTCAGCTCTTGGCAACCCTTGAGCGCCACATCCAACATCTGGTCCAGGGTGGACCGCGCGAAGGTGGCGCTCTCCCCGGTGCCCTGCAACTCCACCAGCGTGCCGGTATCGGTGGCAACGACGTTCATGTCGACCTCGGCGCG
>JAICSB010000407.1 GCA_025937115.1 Pseudonocardiaceae bacterium
GATCCGACGCGATGCTGGCCCGGTAGCCCGCCTCGCAATGCACCCACAGCTGCTTGTGCGGGATCTCATCCATCCGCTGCGGCAGGTCGTACAGCGGCACGTTCAGTGCGCCGGGAATGTGGCTAGCCGCCCATTCGTCGTCGCGGCGGACGTCAAGGACCACGCTGTGCTCTGGGTCCCGGTGGGCGAGATCGGCGAATGAGGCGACGGGGTAACTGCGCCGGCCGGCGCGATCGGCGAGATCGGCCGGCTCGCCGATGGCCGCTCCGGCGAGGTGGTCGATGCCGATGCGGGTCAGCTGCCGCTGGGCGTCGCTGACCTGCTGGCGGGTCTGGCCGATCAGAGTCAGCGGGGTGCCCCAGGGAATCAGCCAGCCCAGCCAGGTCGCGAACTGGGTGCCCAGGCCGATGCCGATGGTTCCCGCGACATGGTCGGCGGCGTAGGCGGTGCGGTAACGCAGATCGACGACCCACTCCCCGGCGGTGATCCGCTCGTGCAACTGCTCGGGATCCACCGGCTCGGGTGCCGACAGGTCGATCGGCGCGGGGCCCGCGAGGTTGCGGGCGCTCAGATGCGCGTAGTACGCGGGATAGGCGACCAGCCCCGCGATCAGCCGCTGGACGAACCGGCTCGGATCCGGCTCGGTCAACACGTCGTTGACGCGACGTTGCTCACCGATCGTGCTGGCGGTGTCGGTGCTGGTCGATCCGGCGGAGCAGAAGCTGCCGAAGCCGTGCGTGGGGTATACCGCGGCGTCCGGAGGCAGCAGATCCGCCAGCCGGCGGGCGGAGTGGTACTGGGCGCGGGTGAGTTCCTCGGTGCGCGCGGGATCAACCAGATCGGTGCGCCCGACGCTGCCGTAGAGCAGTGAGCCGCCGGTGAACACCGCCGGCGCCCCGCCGCTGCCGTTGAAGACGACGTAGGACAGGTGATGGTCGGTGTGGCCGGGAGTGGCCACCGCGCGCACGGTCATCGTGCCCGCGGTCAGCTCATCGCCGTCGTGGATCGAATGCCGGTCGAAGCCGACCTCGTCATGCGCGGAGATGGCGTAGTCGGCGCCGGTGGTTCGGGCCAGCTGGTAGCCGCCGCTGACGTAGTCGTTGTGGATATGGGTCTCCAGCACCAGCACGCACCGAAGTCCCAACCGCGCCAGCACGACCTCGATCCGCTCGATGTCACGCTGCGGGTCG
Organism: Pseudonocardiaceae bacterium; assembly: GCA_025937115.1. The sequence goes on from JAICSB010000407.1 coordinate 1,191, forward strand.
ACGACCACCGCCACCTGCCCGTCGTGCACGACGTAGCTGCGGTCACCGAGCTCCTCGGTGGCGATCACCTCCACCTGCATCATCAGCCCGCTCCTCCCCGTCAAATGTCCGTACCTTTACAGTAGACTTTGGGCGGACATTTAACGGATGGACGGGCAACTGGCGGCACATGCACTCGACCGGACTAGTGGGCAGCCCCTCTGGCAACAGCTGCAACACGCGCTGGTCGCCCGGCTCGCGGCGGGGGAGTTCGCCGACCACTTCGTCAGCGAACTAGCGCTGGTCGACGAATACGGCGTAAGCCGGCACACCGTGCGTCAGGCGCTGCGGCAACTCCGCGCCGACGGGGTGGTCGTCGCCGAACGCGGGCGCCAACCCCGGGTGGCGCCGCCGCCGGAGATCCAGCAGCCGATGGGTGCGCTCTACAGCCTGTTCGCCTCGGTCGAGGCCGCGGGCCTGCCGCAGCACAGCGTCGTGCGACGCTTCCACACCCGCGCCGACGCCGTCGTCGCCGACCGCCTCGGCCTTGACGCATCGACGCCGCTGGTCTACCTGGAACGCCTGCGCCTAGCGGGCGACGAGCCGCTCGCGCTGGACCGGGTGTGGCTGCCGGCCGCGCTCGCCGCGCCACTGCTGGGCGCCGACTTCACCCACACCAGCCTCTACGCCGAGCTGGCCACCCGCGCCGGGATACGGCTGGACCGCGGGCACGAGGACGTCCACGCGGTGATTCCCACTCGCGCCGAACGTGCCCAACTGCACTGCCCACCCGGCACGGCGGCGTTTTCCATCAACCGGCGCAGCCTCGCCCAGGGCCGCCCCGTCGAATGGCGCCACACCCTGGTGCGTGGCGACCGGTTCGCGCTGGCCGCAGACTTCGCCGCCGGAACCGGCTACCGCCTCACCCAGTAGTCCTCGATCACGACGTCGGCGGCATCGACGAAGGCGCGCCGGTGGTTGAACGAGATCTCCACGAAGCGTCGGTTCCCGATGACCAGCGTGTGGTAGCCCGGCGTAGTGCCGCCGTCGAACGTCGCGTAGTAGTAGTCCCCGTGGTGTGGCTCCACGCCGAGGTAGACCTGCCCGGCGGGGATCGTGTACTGCAGCGCCACGGCTGTGGTCACTGGGACGGTTGCTGGGTAAGCGGCGGCCTCCGGGTAGGCGGTGCCGTAGACCGGGATGGCCGAGCGTCCGGGCCTGGGCGTGACGAGCGTGCCGTGTTCCGGTGCGCTCACCCGGGTCTCCAGCCAGGCTATCCGGCCGCCGAACCAGATCGCTGTCCACTTGCCGCGACGCCCGGCCACCACGAAGGACTGCCCAGCGACCGCCCTGGCCGACCAGTCGGCAACCCGGGTGGTGCCTGGCGAACCGTCTGGGTGTAGCGCCGGGTCCCCAATCAGCGGGGCGTCGGCGCGGGGCTCGGTGCGTAGGTAGACGACGTTGCTGCCCTGCGGCGGTAGGTCGGTGCAGCCCTGCGTAGTGCAGCTGCGTAGTGGCTCGACGTTGGTGGCGAAACGCGGTGCGATCGTCAGCACCGGTGGGTCGGAGACACGCGCAGCCAGGACGGCCACAGGCGCTCCGCGCAGCGGCGCACCCAGCAGGTCGAAGTAGTGCGCCCAGTCCCAGTACGGGCCGGGGTCGTAGTGCATCGCGGCGACTCCGGCCGGTGTGGTGCCGGGTATCTCCTCGTGGCCCAGGATGTGTTCCCGGTCCAGCGGGATGTGGTAGCGCGCCGCGAGGTAGCGCACCAACCGGGCGGAGGACTGATACATCGCCTCGGTGTACCAGTGGGCACCGTCGGCGAGGACTCCCTCGTGCTCGATGCCGATGGAGTGCATGTTGAACCAGTAGTTGCCGGCCTGGTGCGCGATGTCCTTGGTGTGGACGAGTTGGGTGATCTCGCCGTCGGAGGACCGGATCAGGTAGTGCGTCGACACTCCCGCGTGCGGGTCCTGGAACCTGGCGATGGCACGGTCGTAGCGCTCCTCGGTGTCGTGGATGACGATGTAGCGGATGTCGTCGCCGTCGCGCGGCCGGTCGGCCTTGTGATAGTTGCCGTACGCGGCGGGCTTGGATGGGTCGGTCTGGGCGTAGGCGGCCGGGCTGAAACGGCAGCTCAGCCCGATTGGACACTCCGGCTTATCAGCTGCCTGCGCGGCACTCGGCGGCTCCGCGATGGCCGGCTGCGCTCCACATACGGCGATAGCCAGCACCGCCGCGGTCCCCAGCAGGACGGCGGGCAGCGGTCGACATCTCGAAATGTTGGTATTCCTCGCGCTACGCGAACGGCTGCCCGGATCACACTACCCGCAGTAACGAACGTCAACCCACTCAGTTACCCAGTGCCTCAGTTACCCAGTGCCTCACTTACCCAGTGCTCCTAGCCGCCACATCGGCGCCATTCGGAGCCGAATGGCGATCGCGAGGGCCCGAAAACCGCGATTCGGCTCCGAATGGCGATGGGGCCAATGCGGACGTTGGTGTCGCGGGGCGGGGATTGACGGGGCAGCATCGGTGCGGTGGCCACGCCGCGGGATGTCAGCAGACGGCTGCGCGACGCGCTGGTCGCGTCGGATCCTGGACTGCTTCGGCTGCGGCTGGCCGGCACCGCCACCGCCAGCATGGTCGCCTCGCTAGGTGTGATGA
>JAICSB010000683.1 GCA_025937115.1 Pseudonocardiaceae bacterium
CCATGGCGCAGGCCAACACCTCGATGACGATCAACGCCACCGCTATGTGGCTGCTGGCGCTCTACGCATCGGTGGCCGCCGAGCACGGCGCGGACCTGGCACAACTGTCAGGCACCACGCAGAACGACATCATCAAGGAGTACCTGTCCCGCGGGACCTACGCCTTCCCGCCGGCGCCGAGCCTGCGGTTGATCACAGACGTGGTCGTCTACACGGTCAAGTGCATGCCGAAATGGAACCCGATCAACATCTGCAGCTACCACCTGCAGGAGGCGGGCGCGACGCCGGTGCAGGAACTCGCCTACGCCATGTGCACGGCAATCGCCGTGCTGGACTCGGTGCGCGATTGCGGGCAGGTTGCGCCGCAGGACTTCGCGCAGGTCGTCGGGCGGATGTCGTTTTTCGTCAATGCCGGGGTGCGCTTCGTCGAGGAGATGTGCAAGCTGCGCGCTTTCGGGCGGCTGTGGGAGGAGACCTGCCGGGATCGATACGGCGTGGCGGATCCCAAGCTGCGCCGGTTCCGGTACGGCGTGCAGGTCAACTCGCTGGGGCTGACCGAGCCGCAACCGGAGAACAACGTCCAGCGCATCGTGCTGGAGATGCTCGCGGTGACGCTGTCCCGCGACGCCCGGGCCCGTGCGGTGCAACTGCCGGCGTGGAACGAGGCGCTTGGGCTACCCCGGTCCTGGGATCAGCAGTGGGCGCTGCGGATGCAGCAGGTGCTGGCCTATGAGACGGACCTGCTGGACTACGAGGACCTCTTCGACGGCTCCCGGGTGGTCGAGGCTCGGGTCGCGGAGATCGCCGAGGGTGCCCGTGCGGAGATCGACCGGGTGCAGGGCATGGGCGGCGCGATCGCCGCCGTCGAATCGGGATACATGAAGTCGCAGCTGGTGTCCTCGCTGGCCGCGCGGCGACGGCGGATCGAGGACGGCGAGGATGTGGTTGTCGGCGTGAACCGGTTCACCGAGACCGATCCCAGCCCGCTGCAGGCTGACGGCGTCGGGGCCATCGAGACTGTCGATCCGGACACCGAGGCCCACGTGATCGAGGCGATCCGGTCCTGGCGGGCGGATCGGGACCCCGCCGCGGTGGAGGCGTCGCTGCAGGTCCTGGCGCAGGCCGCCAAGACCGACGCCAACCTGGTCGAGGCCTCGATGGCGTGCGCCCGTGCCGGTGTGACGACAGGGGAGTGGGCCGCAACGCTGCGGGAGGTGTTCGGCGAGTACCGGGCGCCGACCGGGATTGCCGGCGCGTCGGCGCCAGGCTCGGCCGGCGCGGCTGGCGACGCGATCGGGCGGGTTCGGGAGCGGGTACGGGCGGTCAGCGAGGAGCTGGGCCAGCGGCTGCGAATCCTGGTCGGCAAGCCCGGCCTCGACGGCCACTCCAACGGCGCCGAGCAGGTGGCGGTCCGAGCCCGCGATGTCGGCTTCGAGGTGATCTACCAGGGCATCCGGCTCACTCCGGCGGAGATCGTTGCGGCGGCGGTGGCCGAGGACGTGCACGTGGTGGGCCTGTCGGTGCTGTCCGGTTCGCACCTGGAAGTGGTGCCCGCGGTGGTCGAGGGGTTGCGGGCGGCGGGCGCCGGGGATGTGCCTGTAGTGGTCGGCGGCATCATCCCGCCGCAGGATGCAGAGTCGCTGCGCGCTCAGGGAGTCGCCCGAGTCTTCACCCCCAAAGACTTCGAGCTCACCGAAATCATGGACCAGATCGTGACCCTCATCCGCCCCCGCTAGTCCGCCGTGCCCTCCTGCTCCCGAACCCCACAGCAGAGTTGTCCGCCGCGCTCCGAGCAGCTCTGCTGTGGAGTTCGGGAGGCTGGGGGTAGCTGGCGGCGTTAACGTGCGGGTATGGGATTTGCTGGGCTGGGGGTTGAGCGGGACGATCACACCGTCCGCATCACGATGAACCGTCCGCAGCGGCGCAACGCGCTATCCGCTGATCACCTCGTCGAGCTGCGCGACGCGTTCACCGAGGCGGGCCGCTCGGACGCCACCGGCATCGTGCTCGGCGCCGAGGGCACCGTGTTCTCGGCCGGTCATGAC
>JAICSB010000204.1 GCA_025937115.1 Pseudonocardiaceae bacterium
GGGGTGGCCCTGGTGGCGCTGGCGAGCACTGATCGGATATCGCCCGGCGCGCGGCGATCCCTGGCCGCCCGGGCCCGGCAGCGCGGATCGGTATTGCTCCCGCTCGGTCGATGGCCGGGCGCGGACATCGAGCTGGACTGCTGTGCCGAGGCCTGGCATGGCGCGGAGGCCGGGCATGGACGGCTGCGCAGCCGCGAGGTCGTGGTGCGCGCGGTCGGCCACGGTGCGGCGGCTCGGCCTCGCACTGCCCGTTTGCTGCTGCCCGGTCCCGGCGGTCCGGTGCAGGAGGTGCTCGCGGACCTGACCATCAGAGCGGTGAGCTGATGACGCCGCCTCGGGTGGTGGTGGTCTGGTGCCCGGACTGGCCCGTGGTGGCCGGAGCGGCCGCTGCGGGTTTGGCCGCGCAGACACCGGCGGCGGTGGTAGCCGCCAACCGGGTGCTGGCCTGCTCGGCGGCCGCCCGGGCCCAGGGGGTGCGCCGCGGGCAACGCCGCCGTGAGGCGCAGGGACGGTGCCCGGAGCTGGTGGTGCTCGCCGACGACCCGGACCGGGACGCCCGGATGTTCGAGCCGGTCGTCGCCGCGGTCGAGGCCCTGGCGCCCGGGGTGGAGCTGGTGCGCCCGGGGCTGGTCGCAGTGCCGGCTCGGGGCCCGACCCGGTACTTCGGTAGCGAACCCGCGGTGGCCGAGCGGATCGCCGATGTGGTCGCCGCGCAGGCCGGGGTGGCATGCCAGATCGGCATCGCCGACGGCCTGTTCGCTGCGGCCTTGGCCGCGCATCGAGGACTGCTGGTGCCACCGGATGGTTCAGCCGGCTTTCTCGCCACCTTGAGCATCGCAGAGCTGCACCAGCCGGCCGCTGATCGGGCCGCGCTGGTGGACCTGCTGCACCGGCTGGGACTGCGCACCCTCGGTGCATTCGCCGCCCTGCCCGTTGACGACGTCGCCTCCCGGTTCGGTCTCGACGGGGTGCGCGCGCACCGGCTTGCCCAGGGGCTCGACGAGCGCCCACTGGCCCGCCGCGACCCGCCGGTCGATCTCACCGTCACTCGCCGGTTCGACCCGCCGCTGGACCGGGTCGATGCGGCGGCATTCGCCTCCCGGGAACCAGCCGAGCAACTGCACGAGGCACTGGCCGCCCGCGGTCTGGCCTGCATCCGGCTCGGAATCAGCGCCTGCACCGAGGTCGAGGAGCTGCTACACCGGGTGTGGCGCTGCGCTGAGCCGCTGACCGCATCCGGGATCGCCGATCGGGTCCGCTGGCAGCTCGACGGCTGGCTGATCTCTTGCGGATCACACCGCGGGGCGGGTATCACGCTGCTGCAGCTGATCCCGGAAGAGGTGATCGGCGGGCAGGCCCTGCAGCGCGGGCTGTGGGGGGAGTCGGGGGAAGACGACGAGCGGGCTGGCCGGGCCCTGGTCCGGGTGCAGGGGATGCTGGGACCCGAAGCCGTACTCATCGGAGTGCTCGGCGGCGGCCGCGACCCCACCGATCGGGTACGCTTGGTGCCCTGGGGAGAAGACCCGGCTCCGGCGCGCGACGCGGATTTCCCCTGGCCGGGCCGGCTGCTGGCACCGTCCCCGTCTCGGGTGCCCGCCCGTCCACTGACTGCCGAGGTTTTTGACGAGGCCGGACGCGTCGTCGGGGTCAGCGGACGCGGAAAGCTCACCGGCGTGCCGTACCGGATCGCGGTGGACGGGAACCCGCCGCGCCGGGTGCTGACCTGGGCTGGGCCCTGGCCGGTCGAGGAGCGCTGGTGGGAGCCTGGCGGAGGACGGCGCTGTGCGCGGTTGCAAGCGGTGCTCGACGCCGAACCTGCCGGGCCGCTCGCGGTACTGCTGGGCTGCGAGACGGGCCGTTGGAAGGTCGAGGGAATTTATGAGTAACGGTGGCAGACGGCGCCCACGTCGGGTCTACGCCTACGCTTGGCAGTGATGTCATCCTTCTACGAGTTGCACTCTCACCGCCCGTTCGAGTCGCCAGTGCTGCTCCTCGCGACGGAGAGCTGGGTCGACGCCGGCCTCGGAGCTCAAGCAGCGATCGCTCACACTCTTGAGAAGATCTCGACAGAGGTGCTGGTGACCTTCAACACGGACGAGCTCATCGATTTCCGGTCCCGTCGTCCCATCGTGCGGATCTGCGACGGAGTCGTCGATAAGTTGAGCTGGCCCGAGATCCAGCTGCGGGCCGGTCAGGATGCTGCAGGCAGAGATGTTCTCGTCTTGGTGGGGCCAGAACCCGACATGGCGTGGCATGCCTTCGTGCGGGCCGTCGTGGACCTGGCCACGCAGCGAGGAGTGCGGCTGGTGGTCGGTCTCGGCGCCTTCGCCGCTCCTGTTCCGCACACCCGTCCGGTCAATCTGATGGCGATCGCGACCACGGCTGAGCTCGCGGTGCAGGTGGGCGTGGTGCCTGGCACCGCGGAGATGCCGGCCGGTATCCAGACTGCGCTCCAAGAAGGTTTTGCCGCCGCGGGCGTCCCCGCCATCGGGGTATGGGCGCGAGTGCCCCACTACTTGGCGAGCGTCCCGTACCCGGCGGCCTCCGCCGCGCTCGTCGAGGCGCTGGCAGCTGTGGCCGGGCTGGAACTCGACGCTGCGGAGTTGCATGCCGCCGCCAGCAGTGTCTTGAACCAAATCAACGAAACTATCGCCGACAGCGAGGAATACCGTGAGTTGGTACGTCGCCTCGAGGCCGCATTCGACGGCGAACTGACCACACCGTTCGACTTCTCGGACCTTCCGTCAGGTGACGAGCTCGCCGCCGAGCTCGAGCGTTTTCTTCGCGGCGAGCAAGGAGAACAGTAGCCCGACGCGTCGCCAGCCGCGGCGGCTCTCACGTGGTGACTTCTTCTCCCACGGTGTAGATCCGCTCGATGGCGTTCGTGGTGTCGTCCCGCCCATGAGGAGCGGATTAGCTGGAGACGCTCGTGCTCACCGAACCAGAGGCTGGTTCGGGGTGGCCGGCGGCACCGCGTTGCCCACCGGATTCGGCGCCGTCACTGGGGTAGGAGTCGGTGCGGCCACTTCTCGTCTCACGGGGTGAAGCGCCGGACAGGTCGTCGCTGACGCGGTCAAGCTCGGCGTCATCACCCGGCTGGTGGTCCTGGCAGAACAGGGCGATGAGGAAAAGGCTAAGCGGGTTGTCGAGGCGCTACAGGCCAGACTTGGCGAAGTCAGCGCGAAGATCAGCCAACTCGCCGAGCAGATCCGTCAGCTGTCGGACAATAATCAGCGGCTCAGTGCGGAGAACCTGAGCCTGCGCGCCCGGCTGCGAACTGAGCACGATCAGGCGCAGCTCGTAGAGACTGCCCTTGAGGTCGTGCTCGACCGCCTCCCGTCGGGCATCTGAGGTGGAGGAGTCGATCCGGCGCAACCGCGACACGCAGCACATGCGCCTAGCCGAGATCGAGGCGCAGCTCGACCGGCTGCTTGCTGGAGCCCAACGTCGACCTCGCCGCCGCCCTCACCGCCCACCAGCGGGAGCAGTTCGCGGTGTGGCAGGCGCGTCAACGGTTGCCATGGGCGCGCGAGGACCTCATCGCGGTCGGCTTTGCTGGCATGGTGGGTATGACCGCGACCTGGCAATTTCGCGGGATCTGCTGGGCAGACGGGGCCCGCACAGATGTGAGCGTTGAGGTGGGCGTACCGGTTGCGAATATCGGCGAGGTGTTGACGCTGTGGGGTAAGCACCTGGCAGCCGATGTCGTGACCCCGATGAGCCTGCCGCTGCCGTGGTGGAGCCTGCTCTACGAGCGGCCGGAGCGCGACATCCATGAGTTCGCCCGCGACGCCTACCGCGGCAGTGCGTTCGGTGAGGGGCTCAACGTCCGTTCCGGGTTGCTCACCTCGACCCTTGCGGTCCTCTGTTGCGCCGGACTGGGACATGTTGCTCCGTGGAGTCGACCAGCCGTGCAGCTCGAAGCTGCGCTGACACTGGAGACGGCAGTCCAACATGCGGGCTTGCGCGAAGATGAAGGATCGTGAGCGAGGTTGTCCGGGCGACCTGCCGTGTTCACTTCCTCAGGAGGTCCCATCGGTCTCCCGGTCATTGGATTTTCGTAGGCGAGCGCCCGGCAGATGTGCTACTGTCGAACACATGTTCGATAGTAGCCGGGTCGAGGGGTTGCCCGTTGCGGGTATCCCGGTCGATGAGGACTGTTTCGACCCGGCCTGGCTGGATGAGGCAGCCTGGCGGAGTGCGGCGGCGGGACCACCGGAGCCAGCCCTGCCGCCGGTGTCGGCGTGCGCCCCGTCGGGGTGGCTGGCGTTGGAGTTGGATCAGGGCTGCGCTGATCCGGCTGTACTGTCGGATGGCGAGTTGATCGACGCGGTGATCGGGTTCGATCGGGTGGCGTCGTGGGCGTTGGCGCGTCAGGCGGTGTTGCTGGCCGAGTTCGCCCGGCGTCGCCCGGAGGATCATCCGCTGGCGGCCAATTCGGATACTCCGTCGCGGTGCAGTGAGTTCGCCCCGGATGAGGTGGCCCTGGCGTTGCGGTTGTCGCGGATGACCGCGACCGGGCGGCTGATGATGGCCCAGACCCTGGTCGAAGAGCTGCCCGGAACCCTGGCCGCGTGGGAGGCTGGGGTGATCGATTCGCTGAAGGCGAGGGCGATCACCGAGACCTCCTACCTGCTCCCAGCTAAGCAGCGGAGTGCGCTGGAGGCGCGGGTGCTGCCCCGCGCAGGCACCCAGACGATCGCCCAGTTACGGGCTGCGCTGACCCGGGCGGTGCTGGCCCTCGACCCCGAGGGGGCAGACGCGCGCCACCAGCAACGCCGCCAGGACCGGCGGGTGGTGGTCTCCCCCGACGAGGAAGGCATGGCATCCCTGTGGGCGTTGCTGTCGGCTCCGGATGCCACCGCCGCCTACCAGCGGCTCTGCGACCTCGCCCGCGGGCTAGGCAGCGAGGACGCCCGCGGGATGGATGCTCGGCGCGCCGACCTGCTCGTCGAGCTGCTCACCGGGCGACGCTGCGCAGCCACTGGCTCCTGCATAGACAAGCAGTGTCCCGGCGACTGCGACTGTACCGGCGACAGCTGTCCCGACGATGCCACCGGCACCAGGTCCACCGGCACCACACTAGGCCCGGTCCCTGATCCTGATCCTGCAGACCGGGCTACCCCCACCAACGCGCCAGGTCCAGGTGACTATGGCTGCACCCCCAACCACGCAACCGGTCCGGGTAGGCCGCTGGTGTCGGTGATCGTGCCGATCACCATGTTGCTGGGGCTCAACGAAGAGCCGGGAGAACTGGTCGGTCACGGACCGATCCCCGCCGAGCAGGCCCGCGAGATCGCTGCGCAGGGCACCTGGCGGCGGCTGCTGACCGACCCAGTTTCGGGTGCCTTGCTCGACTACGGTCGCACTACTTACACTCCACCCGCAGGGCTGGCCGACTTCGTCCGCGCCCGCGATCTGCGCTGCCGATTCCCCACCTGTGGCCAACCCGCCGCTACCGCCGATCTTGACCACGCCATTCCTTATCCTGACGGTGCGACCAGGGAAGATAATCTGCACGCTAGCTGCCGTCACCACCACCGACTCAAAACCCATGCCCCTGGTTGGGATGTCGAGCAACATCCCGACGGCCGCATCACCTGGACAACACCCACCGGACGAACCGACACCAGCCACCCACACGACTACCGACCTGATTCCAATCCACCACCCGGCGACGACCCGCCACCCTTCTAGGCCCACATCATGGGCTGGAACAACCCGCCGGTGCAGTGGGCGGATTTGGAGCGGGCGCTGTCCGGGCGGACTGCCGGCAGATCAGGGAACCGCGACGAGAGGCAACCCGGTGACGGTGGGGACAGCCCGGCGTGGACACGTCGCCGGGAGCGCTACGAGCCACCGTCGCTGCTCGCCTCGGCCCAGCTCGCGGAGACCCAGTTCTCGGAGACCCAGTTCTCGGAGACCCAGTTCTCGGAGACCCAGTTCTCGGAGACCCAGTTCTCGGAGACCCAACCGCGTATTCCCTATGCCGAGCTGCACTGCCACTCCAATTTCAGCTTTTTAGACGGGGCCAGCCATCCCGAGGAGCTGGTCGAAGAGGCGGCCCGGCTGGGATTGGATGCGATCGCGATCACTGACCACGACGGGATGTACGGGGTGGTGCGCTTTGCCGAGGCAGCCCGGGAGCTGGGCATCAAGAC
>JAICSB010000509.1 GCA_025937115.1 Pseudonocardiaceae bacterium
CCGAGGTGGCGCGGTCTGGCGCGTGCACGGTCACGTCCTTCCCCCGGTTCGTCATGCTCCTAGTGTGTCGGCTTTGGCGCGCATCTGCTGGGTGACCCCGCCCATGTTTCAGACCGTCACCAGGCGAACCGGGTACTCGGCGGCGCTAGCGAGCTCGGCCAGGTCTTTCGGATCGGAGGTGAGCACGGCCGCGTTGTGCTCGATGGCGGCCACGATCACCGCCGCATCGACGACGTCGGATGTGCGGCTGTGGGCCAGCAGGAGCCCGACATCTTCAGCGGTCTGTTCGGTGAAGGGCAGCACGGTGCATAGTCGACGAACCATTCGCAACGGATGCTGCCGGGTACGGTCTCGCCAGATCTGGGCGAGTACCACGCTCGGCAGATAGGGGCGATAACCGTCTTCGAACGCTTTCAGGCAGCTGCGAAAGGTCTCGCCGCGGGGATCCGTCTCGATGTCGATGAGCGCCCCGGCGTCGAGCAGAAGTCGCCGCTGCGGGCTCACCCGGCTCGCCGTTGCGGCTCGGTGGGAAGCTGACCGCGCAACCGAGCCAGCGCGGTCATCCGGGCGGCCGCTTCATCGGCGGTCTCCCACTGCCCGACACCGGCCTTATCGAGCCGGGTGCGGGTCTCCGCCATAGCGGCCTCATCAGGTTCGCCGTATACCTCGATGTACTCCGCGAGCGCCGTGCGGGCCTCGGCCAGTGCAGCAGCTTCCTCGGCAGCCTGGGACAGCCACGTCGAGAGCGGGATTCCCAGGGAGCCCGCAGCGCGTTTCGCTCGCGCAAAGACCTCCGAGTCGAGCGAGATGCTGATCTTTTTCACGGCCACACGCTGAGTGTAACAGTGGAGTAGCACCTCGGTACGACTCAACGGTGTGCATGGGTGCTCTGGCGACTCTGTGCTTCCCGAACTCCACAGGAGAGTTCCTGGCGCGCTTTGCAACAGCTCTGCGGTGGAGTTCGGGAAGCACAGAGCTGTGGCTGGGCAGGGCCGGGGGAGACTACGGGTGAGCGGCGGTGAGGCGGGCGATGGCGGCTAGCGGGATGGGTAGCCACAGCGGGCGGTTGCCGTGCTCGTAGGCGACCTCGTAGACGGCCTTGTCCAGCTCGAAGGCCCGCAGCAGCACGGCCTGCTTGCGAGGGTCGGGGGCGGCTTGGGCGTAGCCGTCGCAGAAGGCGTCCTGGTTGCGGGTGCTCCAGGCCAGTGCGACCGCGGCGCGCTGTTCGGAGTCGGTCTCGCCCAGCGGCAGATGGTTGGCGGCGTAGTCCAAGGAGCGCAGCATCGCGGCGACGTCACGCAGTGGTGACGCGGGGGCATCGCGGTCGGCGACTGGCACCATCGGCTCGCCCTCGAAGTCGATCAGCACCCAGCCGGTGACGCTGCGCAGTACTTGACCGAGGTGCAGGTCACCATGGATCTGCTGCACCGGCAACGGGCCTTCGAAACCACGCACCGCGTCGAACGCCGCACGCATCTCGTCGGAGTGCGGGCTCAGTTCAGGTACCTGCTCCAGGACTCCATCCAGCCTGCGGTGCATACCGTCGGCCAACATGTCGAGGTACCCGGCCGGGGCCGGGGAGCTGCCCAGTGCGGTGGCCAGGTCGGTGTGCACGGTGGCCACCACGTGGCCCAACCGGTACGCCTCGGAGGCGAAATCACCACCGACGTCGGCAGGGTCGGCATGTTCCACAGAGCCGGGTGCGCCCTCGATGAGCAGGCTCTCCGCCAGCAGATCCCGCACGCTCGCGGTGGCCATCGCCCAACCCTCAGCGGCATTGCGCAAATACTCGGTGAGCATCCCGAAGGCGGCTATGTCGGCCTCGCCGGCGGTACCCAATGGACCTTCGATGCTGCCCAATGGCGCGGCGATGTGCTGACACCCCACGGCGGCCAACGCACGGTGCAGCTCAAGGTCCCGGTTGCGACCTGCGGCCACCTTGCGGAACAGCTTGAGGATGTAGGTCTGGCCGTAGACCAAGGAGGTGTTGGACTGCTCTGCCCCCACCGGGCGGGAGCGCTGCTCGGTATCCAGCGTGACGCCCGGCTCGGTGGCGAAACGCAGCCCTTGGACCTCGGTGCCGCGGGCCATCAGGTCCAGCAGCAGGACGGTGAGCTCAACATCGTTCTCCGCCTGGTACACCGCTTGATCACCGCTGGCGGCCACCCAGGCGTGCCCAAGGTTCTCGGGCACGTCGCTGCGGACTCCGAACAGGAACTGGTAGCGGTCCCGGGGAAGCTCGCCCTGATCGACCTCGACCACGGCATGCACCAGCCGCGGATCCGCGCCGGCGAGATCGGTCGCGCGCAGCGGGATGATCGCGTGGATTGGTCGGCCCTTGCCGCTGAACCAGCGCTGCTCGGGCAACACCGCCGCTAGCGCGTCGGCGATGTCAGCGACTAGATCGACAGCACTGATCACGCGTCACGCCCGATGTCTGGCAGGACGATCTGGAACCAGTAGAAGCCGTGACCCGGCAACGTGAGCAGGTACGGCAGCTCACCGATCGGCGGGAAACGCACGCCGCCGGTCAGCTCGACCGGGACCCCACCGGCATACTCGGACAGGTCGAGCTCCACCGGTTGCGGGAAGCGGGACAGATTGTTGATGCAGATGACGAGGTCGTCACCGGTGTTGTGGTTGCCGACATGGTGGCGGCGGTAAGCCAGCACGCTCGGGTTGGACGAGCCGAGCTCGTTGAAGTCGCCCAGTCCGAAGGCCGGGCGTTCGCGCCGCACCTGGATCATCCGCCGCGTCCAGTTCAGCAGCGACTGCGTTGAGGCCGACTGCGCCTCGACGTTGATCGCCTGGTACCCGTACACCGGATCCATGATCACCGGCAGGTAGATGCGCCCCGGATCGCAGCTGGAGAATCCCGCGTTGCGGTCCGGGGTCCACTGCATCGGGGTGCGCACCGCATCCCGGTCGCCGAGCCAGATATTGTCCCCCATTCCTATCTCGTCACCGTAGTACAGCACGGGGGAACCGGGCAGCGACAGCAGTAACGCAGTGAACAGCTCCAGCTGGTTACGG
>JAICSB010000260.1 GCA_025937115.1 Pseudonocardiaceae bacterium
AGGTGCTGGCTGCGCACAGTAACGTGGCTGCTCCGGCAACCGTGGTCACCCTCGCTCGTGCTCCCATAGGTGCCTCCGTGTCGCTCACGTGTCTCTCTGTACCCGGTTGTGCCTTCAGAGTAACGACCATAGAGGCTCTCCGTAACGATAACCAGCACTTTCAGCAGATCGTGGTTACGCTATGCACTCACCGTGCACTGGACGGATGCGCCGACAGCTCTCAAACACCCCTTCCAGGTTACAGAGACGGCCCTTATGACCCCAGTCAGCGACCAAGATCCCGCAATCCCGACTACTCAGCGCAACCGCAATCCCCGCCCCACCGTCCCGACATGGGGACATATCGGGGCTATTGGGTCGCTGAAACCCCGATATGTCTCCATATCGGGGCGGCCGGAAGTCTCTCGGGCGCGCCGTCGAGGACGCCACCGTGGGGATCGTCGTCGCCGGCCACGCGGATCGGGTCGTGCTCTGGACGCCAGATGGCGCGCAATACCAGGACTACTAGCAGCAGTACTGCGGCATCACGGATCAGCACGGCGCCGAGGAACGGCTCGATAGGCAAACCCCTGTGGTCCGAGCCCAGATAATAGGCCATCCGCGGGGCCCAGAGCGCAGCATCGACGACCATCCACGCCAGCACCGGTTTCCACCGAGGGATGGCCAGCACCGCGAGAGGTACCAGCCACAATGAATACTGCGGACTCCAGACCTTGTTGACGAGCAGGAACGCGCATATCACCAAAAAGCACAGCTGGGCCAGCCGCGGGCGGCGCGGCGCGGCCATCGCGACCCACCCGATCGCCGCACAGGCCAGCACGAACAGCGTCACGCTGACCAAGTTCAGTACGTGGGGGGTCTGGCCGGGCTGCAGGACCCCATCGAAACCAGGCCAACCAGTGAAGGTGGATACCACGGTGTACAACGTGTCCGGATCGGCACCGCGCTGCCTGTTGAGCCGGAAGAACTCCGCCCATCCGGCCGGAAACAGCAGCGCCACCGGCAGGTTGACCAGCGCCCAAGCCACCGCCGCCGCGGCGGTCGCCTGCAGGCCGACCCGCAGCCGCCCAGCACGCAGGCACAACAGCAGGATCGGGCCCAGAAAAAACAGCGGGTAGAGCTTGGTGGCGCCTCCGAGACCGATCAGCACGCCGGCGAGCACCGGTCGGCGCCGGGCCCAGGCCAGCAAGCCGATGGTGGCCAGCGCGGTGGCCAGCGCATCGAAGTTGGTGAACGCGTGTACCACCACCAGCGGCGACAACGCGGCCAGCGCGGCATCCCACGGTCGTCGCCGGGACAGCGCCACCAGCGCCCAGACGGTCAGCAGCCACGCCGCGGTCAGCCCGACCGCGCTGATGTCGAAATACACGATGGCGGGTGCCGAGCTGGGTAGCCAACCGGAACTCCCGATCGCAACCCAGGTCTGGGCGGCCTTGGCGGCGGCCCATTGGTAAATGCCGGTGAGCACCGGATATTCCATGTAGCGCAGCTGCTGGCCAGGCTGACCCGGATGGTCGAGCCATGAGGTGGCGTAGGGGAATCCGGCCAATCCTGGGTGGTCCAACCGCTCTGCGGCGTAGAGCGGGACGGTGTCGGAATAACACATCGCCAGGTACTGACGGCCGTCGCGCCAGTCCACCTGCAGCGTGCCAGCGCTGTCCCGGTAGGTCTGCAGGCAGGGCACCTTGACCAACCAGCCCAACGCCAGGGTAATCGTCGCGAACAGCAGGATCACCCGCAGCGGCGTCCAGAACCACTGCCGGCCCAGCAGCGCATGCCGACCCAGCGGACCGCCGACGATCCGGCTGGCCCGCGCCGCCACCGGATCGGCCCAGCTGGGAACTACGCGCTGGGACACCGCCGGGCCCAATCAGCCACCCTGGTTGTCCTGCCCGGTGTCGGCTGGCGCCGGCGCATCACAGAACGGGAAGCACCCGTTGTGCTGGGGTCGGGTCGGCTTGGTCGAAGGCTCGGTCAGTATCGGCCCGAAGCCGTCGACGGTCGGTTCGGGCGTTGCCGACGGCGTGGTGTCGCGCGGCTTGCGGGTGGGCTGCGGGTTCGCCGGCTTCTCGACCGGTGGTGGTGGCGCGGCCGGACCGATCAGCTTGAACGGGGCGAAGACCTCCATCGGGGCGCCCATCAGGTAGGAATTCATGAACCGCTGCCAGATCGCGCCCGGCACGCCGCGGCCGAATACGTCACCACCGGTGGCGGTCTTCAGCGCCGTGTTGGCCGGGTCACCCACCCAGACGGCGGTGGATATCGAGGGGGTGTACCCGACCGTCCAGGCCGCGGAGTTGTGACCGGTGTCGCCAAGCTGGTGGGTGCCGGTCTTGGCGGCCACCTCACGGCCACCGGCCAGCGGGATCTGTGAGCTGCGCGCGACGTCGGTCATCGTCGCGGTGACATTGCGGGCCAGCTGCGTGTTGCGCTCGAGGTCGGCCCGGTCGAAGGCGGGTTGTGGCTTGTCTAGGTGCTGGTACTCGACTGTGCCCCGGCCGTTGGCGTACTGGCGGACGAAGAACGGCTCGCGGCGCATCCCGTCGGCGGCGAAGGTCGCATACGCACTGGCCATGTCGATCGTGTGCACCGGATACTGGCCGAGCGTGATACCGAGCGCAGGTGCCCCGCTGTCCGATTCGGCCATGGACGGTTTGCCATTGATCTCGGTGGGGATCCCGGCCTGGATCGCGGCGTCGCGGATCGCCGTGGGACCCACGTCCTGAGCCAGCCGCACGAACGCGGTATTGACCGACTTGGTCATGGCATCGTGCAGGGTCAGCTCGGGGTAGTTGAGACTCTCCGAGTTGGCGTAGGAGGTACCGTCGACCACCACTGGAGACTCGCCGGAGTAGCGCGAGTTCATCCCGATGTCGCGCTCCAGCGCGGCCATCATAGTGAAGGGTTTGAACGCCGATCCCGGACTCCACACCGGGCCGCCGGCCAGGTCGAAGCCATCACCCGCCGATCCACCGTAGTAGGCGATCACCCCGCCGGTACGCGGATCGATCGCGACCAGTGCGGAGTGCAGGTTGTTCGGCTGTGCGCGCAGCTCGGTGAGCACGGCGTCGCGGGCCTGCTGCTGGGCCCTGGGATCGATGGTGGTGGTGATCCGGCCACCGTTGACGGCCAGCTGGTCACGAGTGATGCCCTGCTTGTCCAGTTCGTCCATCACCCGGTCGACGATGTGCGCGCGGTCGTCAGTCGGCGCTCCCGGGGCCTGACTCGGCGGCAAGGTCGTCGGGTACAGCCCCACAGTCCGATCGGTCGGCGACAGCCAGCCCTGCTCGACCATGCCGTTGAGCACGAAGTTCCACCGCGCTTGGGCCTGCGCCAGGTTCTTGGCCGGGTCCAACCGCGACGGAGACCGGATCGCGCCGGCCAGCACCGCAGCCTCGGAGACGGTCAGATTCTGCACGTTCTTGCCGAAGTACGCCTGGCTGGCGGCCTGGATGCCGTAGGCCCCGCGACCGAAGTAGATCGTGTTGAGGTAGTCCTCCAGGATCCGGTCCTTGGACTCCTGCTTGGTCAGCTTGGCCGCGACGATCACCTCGCGGAATTTCCGGAAGATGCTGTACTCGTCGTGGCCGGTGGCCACTTTGATGTACTGCTGAGTGATCGTGGAGCCACCGCCTACGCCGCCAGTGAGCTGGTCCCACGTCGCCCGGGCGATGCCGGTGATGTCGAATCCGGGATTGGATCGGAAAGTGCGGTCCTCAGCGGCTAGAACCGCGTTCTGCACCCGCATCGGCACCTGCGCGAGACTGACCGGTATCCGATTGCCTTGCTCAGGCACATAGCGGCCGATCTCAGTGGTCCCGTCGCTGGCCATGATCGTGGTGACCTGCTTGCGCTGCGCCGCCAGCGCCGCCGGGGAAGGCACGCTGAGAAACAGCCAACCGGCGAAAAAGGCCAGCACCGGCGTCAGAATCGCCAGCAGCAGGCCGGCGAGAACGAACTTGCGCGCCCGCAGCCAGGGAGTACGCCAAGCCGGCTGCCCCGCCCGATTCGACGGCGGCAGGTCGCCGTTGTCGTACCGATAGCTATACCCGCCGCCAACCGGACGTTGGGCAGCTGGCGCCGCTGGGTGGGTGAGCAGCTCGGGCTCGCCCTGGGGGAGCGGCGGCGTCCGCCTGATTGCCGGCTCGGCCGGCGTTCGCCTGGTTGGTCGACCGCTGTCATCTCGCTGGTCGGTCACGCGTTGTCCTCCCAGACCGGTACTTGGATCCCGAGGGTTCGAGCCGGGACCGCGTTGGCGGGGATAACCCCAGCCCAGACGGCTCACTCCGCTGCGGTCCGCCGGCGGGACCGCCTACTCACACCGCTGGTTCCCAGGACGTATGACTGCACGAGGTGGTTCCAGCTGCAGGTCCGGCAGACCTCGACGACGTAGACACTGAATTCCTCGTGAAGCGTCGCCATCCGGCTCAGCTCGTCGGCGGTCCTAGCCGATCCAGCGGCCTGCTTGAGGCCGTCACCGTACACCCACGAAACCAGCGTCAAAGACTCCTTGCGGCACAGCGGGCAGGTGACCGAGCTGGGCTCGCCATGGAATTTCGCCGCCCGCAGCAGGTACGGAGTCGCGTCGCAGACCTCGGCAAGCCCGACCCGGCCCGCGTAGACCTCCGCCAGCAGCGCACGCCGCTGCAAGGCGTAGTCCACCACTTGCCGTTGGGTCCGCACGCACCACAGCGTACGCAACCGTCGCGTGATCATCGCTGGGGCGTTCGGGCGGTAAGCGGACGCTCAAGATGTCAGGTGATGTATCGACGCGATATAGTGCAGCTATACATCGGGTATCTGGTAGGAGGTGCCGCATGCTGGAGCTAGCGGTGCTCGGGGTCCTACACGACGCTCCGATGCACGGCTATGAGCTGCGCAAACGCCTCACTGGCCTACTCGGGGCGTTTCGCGCCTGCTCGTATGGGTCGCTGTACCCCACGCTACGCCGGTTGCAGCGCTCCGGCTTCATCGTCGAGGACAACGAGGCCGCCGCCGACCTGCGGGCCAGCCGGGGAACGGGTTGGGCCAGCCGAGCGCGGCGGGTGTACCGGCTCACCGCCGACGGCAAGGAGCGCTTCGCCACCTTGCTCGCCGACGCAGGCCCGCAGACGTGGGAGGACAACGGGTTCGACGTGCACCTGGCGTTCTTCTCGCGGACGCCCGCCGAGGTCAGGATGCGCATCCTGGAGGGCCGGCGCCGCCGAGTGGAGGAACGTCGCGAAGGTCTGCGCGCCGCGCTGGCCCGGACCGGCGACCAGATCGACCGCTACACCGTGGAACTGCACCGAATGGGCCTGGAGACCAGTGAGCGCGAGGTGCGCTGGCTCAATGAGCTGATC
>JAICSB010000009.1 GCA_025937115.1 Pseudonocardiaceae bacterium
CCTCGCCCTTGACGATGTTCTGCGCGAGCCCTTCGACGACGGCGGTCTTGCCGACGCCGGCCTCACCGATAAGCACCGGGTTGTTCTTGGTGCGCCGGGACAGCACCTGCATGACCCGCTCGATCTCCTTGCCGCGCCCGATTACCGGGTCCAGCTTGCCCTCGCGGGCGCTGGCGGTGAGGTTGCGGCCGAACTGGTCGAGCACCAGCGACGACGACGGGGTGCCCTCGCCACGCCCTGAGCCGGACTCCGCGGGCTCCTTGCCCTGGTAGCCCGACAGCAGCTGCAGCACCTGCTGACGTACTCGGTTGAGGTCGGCACCCAGCTTGACCAGCACCTGCGCGGCCACGCCCTCGCCTTCGCGGATGAGCCCGAGCAGGATGTGCTCGGTACCGATGTAGTTGTGGCCGAGCTGCAGCGCCTCGCGCAATGACAGCTCCAGCACCTTCTTGGCTCGGGGGGTGAACGGAATATGACCCGACGGCGCCTGCTGGCCCTGGCCGATGATCTCCTCGACCTGCTGGCGCACCCCTTCCAGGGCGATTCCCAGCGATTCGAGGGCCTTGGCTGCTACGCCCTCGCCCTCGTGAATCAGACCCAGCAGGATGTGCTCGGTGCCAATGTAGTTGTGGTTGAGCATCCTGGCCTCTTCTTGGGCCAGCACAACCACACGCCGCGCGCGGTCGGTGAACCTTTCAAACATGGTGCACTCCTGACTGCCGCGCCATCGCGGCGCGGCCGGTACTGGGTCAGACAGTCCCTGCCGTCACTGTAGCTGTCGGACGGTCATCCTCGCTCTCAAACCGCTGCCCAAACTCTTACTGCAACGTGTCACTACCGGCCAGGATTCCGCCGCGGGCCGCCTTGTCCGCTCTCGGTGAACGCTCCCCATTAGGGGTGAGCGAGACTCGCTCGGGTGGTCTCGGATAGCGGAGGGTGCCCGCGGGGATTCAGGCTGCTAGGTTTGCTCCGCATTAGGTAAGGCAACCCTGAACATTGACACCGGGCGGCGCCGAGGCTGATGCAGCGCGGCCGAGAAGGCAGTCGCCAGACCCACGAACGTAGAGGAGAGGCTGTGCCGCAAGCCGTGGTTCCAGTGGGCGAGTCGCCAGCTGCGGTGCACCCGCGCTACGCGCATCCACTGGCCGCGTCGATAGCCACAGCGGACCGTGCGGTGACGTTGTTGTCTTTCCGGACATTCGACCGGATGTCGGACCTGGCCAACGCCCAGAGCGCCCAGTGGATCAGGTGTGACCACGCCCTGGCGGATCCGGACTTCTTCCCACGGTGGCGGGGGCAGGTCGCCCAACAGCTAGCCGAGCAGCAGTCGCACGCCCCGGAGCAGATCCAGGTTCCGGAGAAAACCACCGGCGGCTACGTGCTGCAGTGGTATCTGGTCATCCCGAGCTACCTCGGCGCGGTGCTGTTCCACTCCGCCCGGCGGGTGCCCTCGCTATCGCCGCGGCAGCTCAGCTTCCAGCTCGACCCGACGGCCGTGGGAGAGGTGGCGCTGCAGCCGGGGCGATTCTGGTGCCTGCCCGATGACCCCGACGCGGGGCATCCCGATGCCGTGCCGGTGCCCGACGAGGCTGTGCTGGGGGCGATACTGCGCCACCAGGTGATCGCGCACGCCACCCATTTCCTCACGGTCTACGGCCCGATGGTGCGTTTCGGGTCCCGCACCCAGTGGGCGGCGGTGACCGACGTGCTGGACAGCGCCCTGCTGCTCGCAGGACGCTCGTTCGGGTCACCGCGCGCCGGTGCCGCCGATGCACGGCTGGTACTCGCCGATGGCGAGAAACCGCTCACCTCGGCGTCGACGATCCGCGAGTTGACTGATGACCGCGGCCGCACCCACTGGACCCGGCTACGCGGCTCATGCTGCTTTCTCTATGCCCTGCCCGGAGCCGAGCGTCCATGCGCCAGCTGCCCGCGAATCAAAGATTCCGACCGGGCCTGTATCTTCGGCACGCTTGATCGGGCTTGACCCAGTCGCACCCCGTATCTTCATGGTTTGTGATACCCGAGCCGGCGGACCCGCTTCCGAAGCGCCGCTTGCCGGCGGTGGTGGTCAATCCGGTCCGCGTCAAGGACCCGCTGCAGCTGCGGATTCAGATCACTGCGGTGTGCCTGGAGTTGGGATGGCAGCCGCCGCTGTGGCTGCAGACCACCATTGACGACCCTGGTAAGGGTCAGACCGCGGCTGCGCTGGCTGCGGGTGCCGATGTGGTGCTCGCCTGCGGCGGTGACGGCACGGTTCGCCACGTGGCGCACGTCCTCGCCGGATCGGGCACCCCGATGGGTTTACTGCCAGCCGGCACCGCGAACCTACTGGCCCGCAACCTCGCCATCGCGCGGCGGGACCCGGTTCAAGCCACTCGGACCGCACTGTCCGGGAAAACCCGCGCGATCGACGTCGGGTGGGTGCTCATCGACGACCACGCCGAGGAGCACGTGTTTCTGGTGATGGCCGGGATGGGCTTCGACGCGGCAATCATGTCCGGCGCACCGCACGAATTGAAGGCCCGGCTGGGCTCCTTGGCCTATGTCGTCTCGGGAGCGCGTGCGCTGAAAGGCCTGCGAGCCGATATCACGCTCGCGGTCGACGGGCGGATCGAGTTGCCCCAGCGAGTCCGCGCGGTGATAGTCGGCAACTGCGGAAGGCTTCTCGGCGGCCTGGTATTGATGCCCGCGGCCAGGGTCGATGACGGGCTGCTGGATGTGGTGACCATAGGGCCGCGAGGAATCATCGGCTGGCTGGCGGTGACTGCCCGGGTGCTGGCCCGCCGCCGCGAGGGCCATCGAATAGTGCAGCACTGGCAGGGCCGCAACCTCATCATCAGCTCGGACACTGCCCAGCAGGCGCAACTCGACGGCGATCCGGTAGGCGAAGCGCACGGGATGCGGCTGCGCGTCGACCCAGGCGCGCTGCTCGTGCGCTCGTGAGTGCGTAACAGTGTTAGAACACTGTTACGCACTCACAACCTCCGATCGGGGTCAGTTGCGCAGATTGATGAACCGCTGCCTTCCGGGCAACGTTGACTGTGATGCGGGTAACGCTGCCCGGGAGGTATTCACGTCTACGGAGGGAGCCGCCCGATGGTGAGTCTGGTGAAGGGTTTCGCGGGCAAGCCTGCGCATGCGCCGCTGACCGACATCGGTATCGGCGCCTATACCGCCGGCGTGGCGATGCTCGTGGCCGGCGCGGCCGGGTTCCAGCAAGCCGCTATGGCCTCCGCGTCCGTGATCGCAATCGGAGTCGGCCTCATCGCAGCCATACCAACGATCATCACCGGCCTGGTGGACTTGTTCGGTATTCCGGCGGACGCTCCCGCGCGCACGCTCGGCTGGTGGCACCTGACTCTCATGGCCAGCGCCACCGGCATGTTCGCGTGGACGTTCAAGCTGCAGTTGGCTGGATACTCCACCGGCAAGGTCATCACGTTAGCTCTGACCGTCGGTATCATCTCCTGGGTGTTACTCTTCGCCGGCGGCTATCTCGGCGGCGCGCTCACCTTCGTCTACGGAGTCCGGGTCCTCAAGCACCCGCAAGCTCCCATGGCTGACGCACTCATTCCCGGTCGCGCGGACCATAAGGACTAAGCCTGCGGGGCACCACTGACCCCTTACAACACACCGGTGCCACTACTCAAGCAGCACCGGTGTGTTGTTCTACGGGCTCAGTTTCCCTTGTGGTAAGCCTCTAACACCTCAGCCGGGATACGGCCCCGATCTGAGACATTGTAACCGTTCTTGCGGGCCCACTCGCGGATCGCAGCGTTCTGCTCGCGGTCCACCGACGCACGACCACCGGTACTGGCCCGACGAGCCGTACCCGCAACCTTGCGACGCCCGCCTGCCGCACCCGACTTGCGGGCGCTGCCGACATAGTCCGCCAGTGAGTCACGCAACTTCCCCGCGTTACCGGCCGACAGATCAATCTCGTAAGACACGCCGTCGATACCAAACTCAACGGTCTCTTCGGCGGTACCTCCGTCGATGTCATCGACCAAGGTTACGGTGACCTTCTGCGCCATGCGCGTCGTCCTCCCTCAGGGACGTGGTGGACGGAGCCATCGCACGACGACTCCACAACGACAACGAGTAGGTTAGCCCATTTCCGTGCAGATTGCGAAATCACCCGTCATCGGCGTCCGCTATTGTGGTCGTACCAGCGGAAACAGGATGGTCTCGCGGATACCCGAACCAGTGAGCGCCATGAGCAGCCGGTCGATCCCCATTCCCATGCCGCCACTTGGCGGCATTCCGTACTCCATGGCTGTCAGGAACTCCTCGTCCAGCGGCATCGCCTCGTCATCACCCGCCGCCGTGAGCGCGGCCTGAGCCTCGAAACGCTCCCGTTGCACGACCGGATCGACTAGCTCTGAGTAGGCAGTGGCCGACTCGACAGAACGGATGTAGAGATCCCATTTTTCGGCCAGACCCGCAGCGCTGCGGTGTTCCCGGGTCAGCGGGGCGGTGTCCACCGGAAAGTCCTTGACGAAGGTCGGCGCGTGCAGCTCTGGTACCACGAGTTGCTCGAACAACTCCTCAACCAGCTTTCCGGGTAGCCAGGCGGGATTGCACGTAAGGCCCACTCGCTCGGCGTGGCCGAGCAACTCCACACGCCCCGTCGCCGGAGTGATCTCCTCGCCAAGCGCCTTCGAGACAGCGCCGAACAGGCTGACCTGAGCCCATTGCCCGCCGATGTCGTAGTCACTGCCGTCGGCGAGTCGGAGTGTGGTGGATCCGAACACGTCGCGGGCCACTGTCTGATACAGCGTGCGGGTCAGCTGCGCCATGCCCTCGTAGTCCGTGTAGGCCTGGTACACCTCAAGCATGGTGAACTCCGGCGAGTGCGTAGAGTCCGCGCCCTCGTTGCGGAACACTCGGTTGAGCTCGAAGACCCGCTCCATCCCGCCCACCACGCAACGCTTCAGGTAAAGTTCTGGGGCGATCCGCAAGTACAGGTCGGTATCGAGAGCGTTGGAGTGCGTCACAAACGGCCGTGCCGCGGCACCACCATGCACGATCTGCAGCATGGGTGTCTCAACTTCGACGAAGTCGAGAGAATGCAGCATCGCACGGACCGATCGAACCGCGTCGGCACGCACCCGGGCAGTCCGCCGGGCCGCATCGCGAACGATGAGATCGAGATAACGCTGGCGGACCCGGGTTTCCTCGGCCAGTTCCTTGTGCGCGGTCGGAAGAGGCCGTAATGCCTTGGCCGCCATCTGCCATTGGCTGGCTTGCACTGACAGCTCCCCGCGACGCGACGTGACGACCTCGCCGGTCACGGACACGTGGTCCCCGAGGTCGACATCGGCCTTCCACGCAGCCAGTCCGTCGGCGCCCACATTGGCCAGGCTGAGCATCGCCTGCAACTCGGTTCCGCCGCCCTCACGCAACGTTGCAAAGCAGAGTTTGCCAGCGGTGCGCAGGAAAATAACCCGACCGGTCACAGCGACGTGTTCGCCGGTGACCGCGTCGGGCGGCAGCCCGACGTAGGTGTCGCGGATTTCCTTCAGGGTTCGGGTACGTGGAACTGCGACGGGGTATGGGTGCGGTCCGGAAGCCAACATCCGCTCCCGCTTACGCCTGCGCACCCGCATCTGGTCCGGCAAGTCGTCGTCTGCGTGGGATAGCTCCGTAGTCACGCCGGACAACTTAGTGATCCGCCGCGAAAGGGCGGTTCGCGCCCGGCTGGTGAACGCTTCGCACCAGCGTGGCTGACCTGCCAGCGGCGCTGACCCGGCAGACCGGTCGGATCGGCCGCCCGCCCAGACGCCACAACACCCACGCCGCCAGTGATCGCGAGGTTCGTTCACCGGCGAATGGGCACGCCGCACTGGTCCGTCCGCGCTGCCTTCCCGCACCCGCCGCGCGACCTACCTCATCGAGGCTGCCCGCGCAGATGGCGTCGGCAAGAATTACGTCGCCCTGCTCGGGAACGCCGTGCGCGAAGCCACAGCCACCGTCCGAGACACCATTACCGTGGAATTGGCCGAACACGGCGGTGCGTCCGCGCCACCGCTCTGTGATTCCCGAACTCCACGTCAGCGCTGTGTGGGGGCAGCAGAACAGCTCTCCTGTGGAGTTCGGGAACCGCAGGGCGGTGCGAGAGCGAGGATGGACGGATTAGGTGATGTTGCGTTCGAAGACCATCCGCAATCCCCGCAGCGTGAGGTGCGGGGCGTGATGGGTGATGGTCTGGGACTCGGCGATCAGCAGCGGGGCCAGCCCGCCGGTGGCGATCACCACCACGTCGGCCTCGGCTCCTGGGGCCAGCTCCGCGGCGATCCGCTGGACCAGCCCGTCCACCTGCCCGGCGAAGCCGAACAGCAACCCGGACTGTAACGCCTCCACTGTGCTCTTGCCGATCACCGACCGGGGTCGGACCAGCTGAACCTTCAACAGCTGCGCCGCCCGGCTTGCGAGCGCATCGATGGAGATCTCGATGCCCGGCGCCAGCGCACCACCGAGAAATTCGCCGCGCGCGCTGACCACGTCGAAGTTGGTGGAGGTGCCGAAATCCACCACGATCGCGGGGCCGCCGTAGAGGGTGAAAGCGGCCAGCGTGTTGACGATCCGATCAGCACCCAGCTCACGTGGGTTGTCGTAGAGCAACGGCACGCCGGTGCGTACCCCGGGCTCGACGATCACCCGCGGCAGCTGCGGCCAGTACCGGTCGACCATCACTTTCAGCTCGCGTAGCAGCGCGGGCACGGTGGACAGCGCCGCAATACCAGTGATCTTCCGCGAGTATTCGCCGAGTAGCCCGCGGACGGTCAGCGCCATCTCATCAGCGGTCATCCTGGCGTCGGTACGCATCCGCCAGTCATGCAGCAGCGCGGCGTCCGCACCCGGCGCAACAGCGAACAAGCCCAGGACGATGTTGGTGTTACCGATGTCTACGGTGAGCAGCACTCGCTCTCGCCCGTCAGACGCCGGCCGAGCCGGCAATCAGGTCTGCGGCTGGCGCATGCGCCGGATCGTGACCCTGGTGCACGATCCGATTATCGACGTCGACGAATACGACTCGGGGAAGGTAGTGCCGAGACTCGTCCTCGTCCATCGTGGCGTAAGCGATGAGGATCACCAGGTCACCAGGCGCCACCAGGTGCGCGGCGGCGCCGTTGATCCCGACCACCCCGCTGCGTCGCGCGCCGGGAATGACATAGGTCTCCAGCCGGGCGCCGTTGGTGACGTCCACGATGGCCACCCGCTCGCCGGCGAGCAGGTCGGCGGCGTCCATCAGGTCCTCGTCGACCGTGACCGACCCCACGTAGTGCAGATCCGCATGGGTGACGGTGGCCCGGTGGATCTTGGACTTCAGCATCGTCCGGAACATCACGGGGCTCCTCGTCCGTTGGAGTCGGCACCCAGCTGCAGGCCGACGTTGTCGATCAACCGGGTAGTCCCGACGGTGGCCGCCAGCAACAGCCGGGCCGGTCCTTGCTGCGGCGCCGGGCCGAGCTGGGGATCGCGCAATGCCAGGTAGTCCAGCTCGACGGCGGGTTGCCTGGCCAACACCTCGCCGGCCGCTGCGAGCACCGCGTCATGGCCAAGCGCAGCGGCCTGAGCGCCGGCGTGCAGGGCCGCCGACAACGCGACCGCGGCACTGCGAGCCTCGGCGTCGAGGTGGACGTTGCGCGACGACAGCGCGAGCCCGTCTGCTTCCCGCACGGTGGGGATCCCGAGGACCTGTACATCCATCCGCAGGTCGGCCACCATCCGCTGCACGAGCACCAGCTGCTGGTAATCCTTCTCCCCGAACAACGCCCGATCCGGAGCGACGATCCCGAACAACTTGGCTACCACTGTGAGTACGGCGGCGAAGTGTCCTGCTCGGCTGGCGCCCTCCAGCTGCGCACCCAGCGGACCGGGTGTCACAGTGGTGTCCCAGGTAGTGTCCCCGCCGGGCGGGGACATCGCTGCCACGCTGGGTGCGAAGACCAGCTCCACACCTTCCTCGCAGCACAGCGCGAGATCAGCGTCGAAGCTGCGGGGGTAGCGAGCCAGGTCGTGGCGGGAGCCGAACTGCAACGGATTGAGGTAGATCGACACCACCGTGCGCGCGCCCGGGACAGCCTGGGCGGCTCGAATCAGCGCCCGATGACCGGCGTGCAACGCTCCCATCGTCGGGACCAGCACGACCGGGTGCCCGGCTGAGCGCAGCCGGCGGGTCGCCGCAGACAGCACGGCGGGGTCTTGGTGGACGGTTAGTTCACCGCGCAGCCGGCTGGTCATCGCCGTACCTGAAGGGTTTCCCGGATCTGGGTAGCGACCGCCGGAGCCAGCAGCCCGGCCGCCTCGGCCCGGTCAGCTGTCCGCATCGCCTGCACGCGGTAGGACTCGAGCAGCTCCGGCGCGGAGTCGGCGAGCACCCGCAGGTGCAGCCGTAGCGTGTCGAGGTCGCCGCGGGTCACCGGACCGGTCAACGCACGGTCGCCGTGGCGCAGCGTGTTGTCCAGCGCCGCCTCCAGCAGCGGGCCGAGCAGCCGTTCAGCGGGCACCACGCCGGCACGCTCCAGCGCGTCCACCGCGTCGCGCACCAGGGTGGCCAGATGATTGGCCCCATGCGCCAGCGCCGCGTGATACAGCGGCCGGGCCTGCGGGGGCACGCGCACCGGCTCAGCGCCCATCTCCAACACCAGCGCCTCCCCGACGCTCCAGCCGGTCTCGTCGGCCACCGTGACGCCGACACAGGCCGCCGCCAGCCGGGCGACGTCCTCCGCACGCCCGGTGAAGGTCATCGCGGGATGCAGCGCGAGCGGGAGCACGCCGACCGCGGTCGCCGGCGCCAGCACCTCCACCCCACGAGCGCCACTGGTGTGCACCACGATCTGACCGGCGCGGAACGTCCCGGTGGTGGCGAGCCCGGAGACCAGGCCCGGCAGCACGTCGTCGGGGACGGTGAGCAGCACCAGGTCCGACCGTCGCACGACGTCATCGGGCGCCAGCACCGGCACATCAGGTAACAGGTTCGCCGCGCGCCGCAAGGAAGCTCGGGATACCGCGCTCACCCCGACCACGACGTGCCCGGCACCGGATACCGCGGCGCCGAGCACCGATCCCACCCGACCGGCGGAGACCACGCCCACAGCCAGTCGGGCCGGGCGGCCGGCCACTCCACGGGACGCGGCTGAACCCGACCGTGGCATCGTCGTCCTCCAGATGTTCCAGTCCCGCGCTGGCCGCAGGTACCGGACAGGCGCAGATTAACCCCGCTGGAGCTATTCGCGCCGGTCGGCGTGAGCAGCTTCACTCAACGGGTAGTTTGCGGCCCGCTGGGCCCGGCGCCGCGTGGCCAGCAGCGCGTCCAACGCCTCGTGATGCCACCGCCCGGTGTCGGCGCCGACCTCGCCCGGACGCATTCGGTCTTGCGAGAAAGCGAGTTCGGTGACCGCATGCTGGTAGTCACGCACCGCGTCTGCGGCGGTCTGACCCGCCTGGCGGCCCACCGCGGCAGACCACCCCCGCCGACCGGCCTGACTGGCCAGCAGCGGGACCTCGCTGGGGGCGATCCATCCCGCGCTGGCGAATCCCGGCAACGCCGCGGCGATCACCCGTTGCTCCCGGCGGCGCTGCCAGAGCACCAGTGCGATCAACCCGCCGAATAGCGGCATCATGATCATGCCATAGAAAGTGGGGAGGAAGCCGAAACCAGCAGATGCGTTCCACAGCGAATGCAGCCCGACAGCTGTTATGTACCCGAGGAACGGCAGCAGCATCCGCCGGGCCTGGTGGCGTCGGCGAACCGCCAGTCCCACGGCGATCCCGGTCATCGCGGTGAACACCGGATGCGCGAACGGAGCGAGCACGCCGCGCATCAAGAATACGATGGCCACTCCGTTGCCGTCGCCGACCAGCCCGCCGACGGCGAACGCGCGCCCGAAGTAGAGCACGTTCTCGGTGAACGCGAAGCCGGTGGCGACCAGCCCGGCGTAGACGATCCCGTCCACCACGCCGTCGAACTCGCGGCGGCGCAACCACAGCAGCCCAACCAGGAACGTGCCCTTGAGGGCCTCCTCGATGACCGGGGCGGAAATCACCGCACCGACGAGATCGCCACCCCCGGTGCCGAGCACCTGGTCCCCGAACTCTGTCGCCGAGTCGTTGACCGTTGCCGCGCCGAGCACCGAGATCCCCGCACCCCACAGGAACGCGGCGAGCAGCAGCCGGGGCGGCTCGGGCTCCCAGCGGTCCACCCACAAGAACACCGCCACCACCGGCAACGCTGGCAGGACCGCCGCCATGGCACCGACCAGCACGGCGCCGCCGCCAACAGTGCTGCTGATGACGCCGAGGGCGAGGAGAAAACCGGCGGCCAGCGCCATCAGACCCAGCGCAGGCAACGTGACTTGCCGGCGGTGTGTGGGAGGCCCCGGTGAGTTTCGGCTAGCCAGTGCGAACGGCGTCATGACGCCGCACGCCCCCCGACTTCGCGGATGCTCCCACCGCGGCTGGGTGCGCTGACCCGGGATAATCCAGTGATCGTGATCACTTGACTGGATTATCCGTGGGTGCGCCTGCGGCGGGGGGTCGAAGCTGCCCCGTGGGCGGCCAGCAGATCCTGCACCGTCCGTTGAGCCTGCGCCGTCGGCAGCGCCTTTGACGGCTGTCCCCGGCTTGGTCCGTGCCTGCCCTGGACCTCGGAGGCCGATGTTCCCGGGCGGCCGGGACCGAAACGGAACTTTGGACCAGTCGACGCCGTGATCGCCGGAGGCGATGTCGGCGCCGGCCTTTTCGCCACCGGCGCAGCGCTGCTGTCGTCGAACTGTCGAGGTTGGGCAGGCAGCGGGACCATGCGGGTGGAGTCGGCACGCACAGTGACCCGCTCCAGCATCGAATTCCCACCCAGCAGCTGCGCCAGATTTCCGCCGATTGCCGCCAGCTCGGCCCGTAACTGCCCGATCTCACGCTGCTGCGAAAGCTGCGCCTGCTCGCGAAGCGCGCGCTCGACGGTCAGCGCGTGTTCTCGCCGGGCAGCCACCTCACGTTGGAGTTGGAGCTGGTAGGCCGCGCGTAGCTGATCAACGTGCTCGGCTCGGGAGCTGACGTCGCGCCGGGCTCGCGCGGTGGTGAAGGCGGCGAGCAGGGCCGCCCACAGCGCCGCAACGACGCCCAGCCTCAGCAGCTGGGCATCCTGGGTGCCCAGGGCGAGCACAGCCGCGGCCGCCGCAGCCATGATCATCGTGCACAGCATCAGGACCCGAGCGCTGCCCTGCAGCGAAGGAGGCTCAGACCTCCGCACTTCGGCGGTCCCTGACATGGCGGATACCGTACCGGCTCACCGGGCTGCAGCAGACCTTGCAGCGGTGACAGGCAGCCATAGTGCGATGACAGGGAGGGCGCAAGCGGATCAGACGTCTTCCGGCTCGGGATCGTCGGGCCCGTCTGGGGTCCGGCAGCAGTACTCCAGCCACAGCGCAGCCCCCACCAGAGCTCCTGCGCAGACGGCCCCAACCGCAGCGGCGATCGTGTCCGAGGCGGCAGACTGCAGTAGCGACCGCTGTGGCAGCACGTAGCCGAGCACCCCGAGCCATCCTCCAGCCGTGATGGCGCCGGCCAGTGAGGACGCTTTGGCTAGCACGAGGGCCTTCGCCGCGGTGAGCGGCTGAACCGGCCGGGCGCCGGGACGCCGGAGGATCCGCGCCCGCAGCGTCGTGCCCAACACCACCTCGGTGATCGCGAAGACGAGCAGCGTCGTTCCGGCCGCCTGCGGCAACGTGGGAACATCGCCATAGGACAGCTGCAGCAGCAGGTTCACCAGCACCGCCGCGATCACACCGGCGGCGACCAGATCACGCGCCCGGGTGAACGTCACGGGCCCCCCATTCACAGTCACCCCTCCATCACGGTCGGCGCCCATCACGGTTAGCGCCCATCACGGTCTGCGCAGCACCAGGTCCTCCCGGCGCCGCACGCTACGCCGCTCGGCGGCTGGCAACGCGGCAACCAGGTCAGCAACCCTGCCATGGCCGGCGAGCACCGCATCGGGCACGACATCGAGCCAGGGCACCAACACGAAGGCCCGCTGGTGTGCCCGGGGATGCGGCAGGGTCAGCTGGGGATCCTGCCGGCGGGTCAGCTCGACGTCGATCACGTCGACGTCGAGAGTGCGTGGTCCCCACCGGATCTCACGGGTGCGCTGCGCGGCGGTCTCACAAGCCTGCGCTCGGCGTAGCCACTCCGGCGCGTCGGCTGCAGGGTCCTCCACGAGCAAGATCGCGTTGAGGAACTCGTCCTGCACCACGCCCCCCCACGGCTCACTCGAATACACCGCAGACACCCCCACCACCCAATCCCCCAACCCCTCAACGCAACCCCGTAGATAGCCAAACCGATCCCCCACATTCGACCCCACCGACAACACCGCGCTACTCACCGCACGCCGCCCCCGACCGCGTTCTGGATGCAGAACGCGGCAAAACGGCCCCGAATAGGCGCGTTCTGCATCCAGAACGCGATCATCGGCGGCGGTGAGTGGTGACGGAGACGTCGGTGAAGGACAGCGGGATGGGGGCTTGGGGTTTGTGGACGGTGACTTCTACGGCTTGGACGCGCTGGTCGGTGAGCACCTCGGTGGCGATTCGGGTAGCCACCGTCTCGATCAAGTTGTAGGGCTGTCCACCGATGATCCTGGCGGCTATCTGGGCCAGCGCGCCGTAGTCCAGCGTCGCGGAGAGCTCATCGGTGACCCCGGCAGGCCCGAGGTCCAGCCAGACCGTCGCGTCGACAACGAACTCCTGGCCGTGCGTTCGCTCGTGTTCGTGCACCCCATGGTGGCCAGGTACCCGCAACCCGGTCAGGGTGATCCGGTCGCCGCTGATCCCGTCTGGGGAGCTTGCTGGGGAGCTCACAGCGACCCCGCACGTGGCGCAACGGCGGCGCCCAGCCGCCAAGCCGCGGCGACAGCTACCGCGTCGCGCGAAGCCGCCGCATCATGCACCCGGACTCCCCAGGCACCAGCCGCCGCGGCCAGCGCGGACACCGCGGCGGTGGCGGTGTCCCGGCCGTCGCAGCAGCGTGGGGAGCCGGTCTCGCCAGCCAGTAGGGTGCCAAGAAATCGCTTGCGTGAAGCCCCCACGAGGACCGGGAACCCCAGTTCGGTCAACACCTCCAGGTGGCTCAGCAGCGCCCAGTTGTGCGCCGCCGTCTTGGCGAAGCCGAGCCCGGGATCCAGCACCAGCGCGCTGGGGTCGACCCCAACGCCCACCGCGGCGTCCACCCGGGCCAGCAGCTCAGCGCGCACCTCGGCGACCACATCGGAATACCTGGCCAGCTCGTCCATCCGCGCGCTGTGCCCGCGCCAGTGCATCAGGACCCACGGCACCCGGCAGTGGGCCATCACCAGCGCCATCGCCGGATCGGCCAGACCCCCTGAGACGTCGTTGACCATGACCGCGCCGGCCTCCAGGGCAGCCTCGGCCACCGCCGCTCGGGTGGTGTCCACGCTGCACGCCACGCCGCCGGCGGCCAGCTCACGCACTACCGGTACCACCCGGGCGATCTCGGTGGCTGCATCGACGCGCTGAGCCCCCGGGCGGGTGGATTCCCCCCCGACGTCGACCAGATCAGCGCCCGCAGCATGCAGCGCCAAGCCATGCGCCACCGCGTCGTCGCGGTCCAGATACCGCCCGCCGTCGCTGAAGGAGTCGGGGGTGACGTTGAGGATGCCGATCACCACGCAGCGGCCGGGATCAGACAACGCCGGGTGCACGATCACCTCCGCATCAGAGCGAGCACCTCGCTGCGGGAGGAGGCGCTGGTCTTGAACAACCCCCGGACGGCTGACGTCGTGGTGATCGCTCCGGGTTTGCGGACGCCACGCATCGCCATGCACAGGTGTTGAGCTTCGATCACCACGATGGCCCCGCGCGGTTGCAGGCGGCGCACCAGCGCGTCGGCGATCTGCGAGGTGAGCCGCTCTTGGACCTGTGGGCGCTTCGCGTAGAGGTCGACCAACCGGGCGAGTTTGGACAGCCCGGTGACCCGGCCGGCCGCGTTCGGGATGTAGCCGACGTGCGCCATGCCGTGAAAGGGCACCAGGTGATGCTCGCATTGGCTATACATCGGGATGTCCTTGACCAGCACGAGCTCGTCGTGCCCTTCGTCGAAGGTCCGCTCCAACACCGAATCGGGGTCGACGAACAGGCCGGCGAACATCTCCTGATAAGCCCGCGCAACCCGGGCCGGGGTCTCGCGCAAACCCTCCCGGTCCGGGTCCTCCCCGCAGGCGATCAGTAGTTCACGTACCGCCGCCTCCGCCCGGGCGTGGTCGAACACTCGGTGCGCGCCCAGCTCGAAAAGGGTCAGCGGTTCCCGTCCTCGCCGAACCAGGGCGTCGACTGGTCATCGGAGGGAGGCTCCTGAGGCGGCCGAGCGCCAGGTGGCGTGGGTCGCCAGGACGGCGCAGGCGGTTCGGTGGCTGGTCGCCATCCCGGCGGCGCGCCATAGCTCGGCGGACCTGAGCTCGGCGGACCGCCGCCAGTGCCGGGGCCTCCCTGCGGGCCGTCCGATCCGCGAGGCGGCAGCGGATAGGACTTGGTGTACGGCGGGAATCCGACCTGCGTCGGTCCTGGCGTCGGCTGGCCAGGTGCCGGATATCCGGTGCCGCCACCGTTGACCGATCCCGCCGCTGGGTAGCCCGGGTGCGGACCCGCTCCATTAGGACCGGGGTGACCGGGCGGGCCGTGCGGCGGGCCACCCGGCAGGTCATCACCGCCGGGCGCCACGCCCACCGGAGTGGGAGTCCGGTCCGGCGGGGGCCACGGCTCACCACGCTCCTTGGCAAGCTCGCCAGCGGTCTTGATCGGCGGCTTGTCCGAGGGGGTACGGCCACCGAAGTCGTTGAACGCGGTGATCCGTGGTCGCTTCTCCACCCGGCTGAAGACTCGCTGAAGGTCCTTACGGTGCAGCGTCTCCCGCTCGATGAGCTCGACAACGAGCTCATCGAGGACGTCTCGGTAGGTGTTGAGGATGTCCCACGCCTCGGTGTGCGCCGCTTCGATGAGCGCCCGCACCTCCTCGTCGATCTCGTGTGCGACCTCGAGGGAGTAGTCCGGCTGGCGTCCCGCCGAGCGACCGAGGAATGGATCACCCTGTTCTTGCCCGTACTTCACCGCACCCAGGCGCGCGCTCATCCCGTATTCGGTGACCATCGCTCGGGCGATCTTGGTGGCCTGCTCGATATCCGAGGATGCCCCGGTGGTCGGCTCGTGGAAGACCAACTCTTCCGCCGACCGTCCACCCAGGGCGAACACCAGCCGGGCGATCATCTCCGACCGGGTCATCATCTGCTTGTCGTCCTCGGGCACCACCAGCGCGTGCCCGCCGGTGCGTCCGCGAGGCAGGATCGTGAGCTTGTACACCGGGTCGAGGTCGGGCATCGCCCATGCCGCCAGTGCGTGCCCACCCTCGTGGTAAGCGGTGATCTTCTTCTCGCGCTCGGAGATGATCCGGTTCTTACGCCGAGGGCCACCGATCACCCGGTCGACCGCTTCTTCCAGCGCGGCGCCGTTGATCAGCTTGCCGCCTTCTCGGGCGGTGAGCAGGGCAGACTCGTTGATGACGTTGGCCAGGTCGGCCCCGGAGAACCCGACCGTGCGCTTGGCCAGCCCCTGGAAGTCGACGTCGGTATCGAACGGCTTGCCCTTGGAGTGCACCTCGAGGATGGCTCGACGGCCTTGGATGTCCGGCGCGGAGACCGGGATTTGGCGGTCGAAGCGGCCGGGTCGCAGTAAGGCGGGGTCCAGGATGTCCGGACGGTTGGTCGCGGCGATGAGGATGATGCCGCCCCGGGCGTCGAAGCCGTCCATCTCGACCAGGAGCTGGTTGAGGGTCTGCTCGCGCTCATCGTGCCCGCCGCCCAGGCCCGCACCTCGCTGCCGGCCCACCGCGTCGATCTCGTCGACGAAGATGATGCAGGGAGAGTTCTGCTTGGCTTGCTCGAACAGGTCCCGCACCCGGGATGCACCGACCCCGACGAACATCTCGACGAAGTCGGAGCCGGAGATCGAGTAGAACGGCACGCCGGCCTCGCCGGCCACCGCGCGGGCCAACAAGGTCTTGCCGGTTCCGGGTGGGCCGTAGAGCAGTACACCCTTGGGAATCTTCGCGCCGAGCGCCTGGTAACGGCTCGGATTGGCGAGGAAATCCTTGATCTCCTCAAGTTCCTCGACGGCCTCGTCGGCGCCGGCGACGTCGCCGAACGTCGTCTTGGGCATGTCCTTACTCAGCTGTTTAGCCTTGGACTTGCCGAAGTTGAGCACCCGGTTGCCGCCGCCTTGGACGTTGTTCATCATCCACATGAGCAGCAGCAACAACAGGCCGAGCGGGATCAGGTAGATCAACACCTGGAACAGCAGGGACTGCTGGGTGACCTTGGTGTCCCAACCGTCCGGGATAGGTGAAGCGCGCAGCGCCTGGGTGATCTGATCAGTGCTCTGCTCGGGGTACTGGGTGAGCACCTTGGTGCCGGTGACACCTGGGACCGGGTGATCCAACGTCAGCCGCAGCCGCTGTTCTTTGTCCTCAAGCGTCGCCTGCTTGACGTTGTGGTCAGTGAGCTGCTGCAACGCCTGTGAGGTGGTGACCTGGCTGTACCCTCGGGTGTCGTCGAGGAGGAAGCCAAAAGCGTAGTACAGCACCAACCCGGCTATCACCCACAGCAGCGGGTTGCGAAGTATTTTCTTGCGGTCCATGCGGCTACGGCCCCTCGGTGGCCTCGACCCTCCTGAGCTGACTGTGCTGTCCTTTGCTAGTACCTCTCCACCATCGAGGACAGCAGAGCACTCCCGTTGTTCACCACCCTACCTGGCGGCCCCGACTGCCGGTTGGCGGATGAAGCGGATGAAGCAGAGTTGACGCGCAGGGGGTGGGGTAAACCCCTGCCGTGTAGGTATCGGCGTCCCGGCTTACACCACAAATGGGTGATCGGGGAACCGCTAGTCGGCGTAGACCTTCGGCGCGAGGGTCCCGATATAGGGCAGGTCGCGGTAGCGCTCGCCGTAGTCCAAGCCGTACCCGACGACGAACTCTTGCGGGATATCGAAGCCGATGTAGCGCACCGACACATCAACTTGGACCGCGTCAGGCTTGCGCAGCAGCGTGCACACCTCCAACGTGGCCGGCCGGCGCGTCGCCAGGTTCCGCAGCAACCACGACAGCGTCAGACCCGAGTCGAGGATGTCCTCCACGATGAGGACATTGCGGCCGGCGATGTCCCGGTCGAGGTCTTTGAGGATTCGCACCACCCCTGATGATGAGGTCGCCGAGCCGTAGGAGGCCACCGCCATGAACTCCAGCTGCACCGGAATGGGCAGCGCGCGGGCCAGGTCGGTCATGAACATCACCGCGCCCTTGAGTACCCCGACGAGCAGCAGATCACCCTTGTCGTGGTCAGCCTGGTAGTCGGCGGCGACCTGATCGGCGAGCTCCGCCGTGCGGCGCCGGATCTGCTCTTCGGTGACCAGCACCGAGGCGATATCGCCGGGGTACAGGCCATCACTCGAATCGTGCGCCGTGTCATCGACCTCGACAGACATGCAACCTCCCCTGTGCCCGCACCAGCTCGACATCGCCCGGCAACCGCAACGCGCCTTGGCCCGACCACCGGCCGATGAGGTCGTCGGCAGCCCGTAGGTGGGCGTCGGTCAGCTCGGGTATCCCGGCGTCGAGTAGCCAGCGACGCAGCACCCGGCGGCGCAACGCGGCCGGCACCTCAACGAGCGCCACGACGTCGAGGTCGGCCTCGTGCAGCGCTGCAACCAGCAATCCGCGCGCCTGCCCATCGAGCACATCGAGATCTTCTTGTAGCTGACCGGCGGTGCGGGCCAGCGCCTGCGCGACCCCACCGGCAAGCACATCCTCCAGCAGCGGCAGCACCTCGGTGCGCAGCCGGACCCGCCGGAACCGAGGTTGTGAATTGTGCGGATCGAGCCACGGAACGAGATCCAGCGCGGCACAAGCCGCGGCGGTGACCGCCCGGCGCACCCCGAGCAACGGCCGGCCCCAGGGTTGGTCTAGTTCCCGCATTCCCGCGACCGACCGTGGTCCGGAGCCTCGACCCAGCCCGAGCAGCACCGTCTCAGCCTGGTCATCCAGGGTGTGTCCGAGCAATACCAGGGCCCCGGCCGGCGCGGCTTCCCGCAGCGCCGCGTAGCGGGCCCGGCGGGCCGCCGCTTCCGGTCCACCCGGACCGTCCACGGTGGTCTGCAGGACCCGCACCGCGGTGGCGCCGAGCCGGTGTAGCGCCTGCGCAGCGGTCTGCGCCACCTGCGCCGAGCCAGGCTGCAGCTGGTGGTCGACGACCAAGCCGTGCACCGCCAGGCCCAGCCGTCCGGCGCTGTGCACCGTCGCAGCAGCCAGCGCCAGCGAATCGGCACCGCCGGAGCAGGCCACCGCGACGGTGTCCGCGGCGTTGTGCGCAGCCAGGAACCGGCGGACCGCGGCGCGCACCTCGCTGACCGCCGGACTGACCGGTTTCACACTGGCAGGACTCAGGCTGGGGCCATGCGGTACAGCCACGCCGCCGGGTCGGTGATCTCGGCGCGGGTGGGCAGCGTTTCCGGTGAGGTCCACACCATATTGAACCCGTCCATGCCGACAGCATCCACAACGTGGCGGGTAAACGCCGCGCCCTCGGCGTACTGACGCAGCTTGGCGTCCATGCCCAGCACCGCCCGCAACACCCGCTCGATGATGCTGCCGCCCTGGCGGCGGGCGGTGAACCGCTGGCGAATCAGCCGTACCGAGGGCACCACAGACGGTCCGACCGCGTCCATCACGTGGTCGGCATGGCCTTCCAGCAAGGTGGCCAGGGCGAGCAGGCGATCCAGCACCGCGCGCTGCTCGGGATCCTGAAGCAGGCTCAACACGCCCAGGGCGTCGGGTGCCTCCCCGCGCCGGACCCCGCGCAGCGCCGTGGGCAACCTGCCGATCATCTTGGTGACGGTGTCCGGGTCTTCGGTGGACGAGACGAAGGACTGCACCTGGCTGGAGAAATACTCGCGCAG
Organism: Pseudonocardiaceae bacterium; assembly: GCA_025937115.1. Next base: position 19,023 of record JAICSB010000009.1, read on the forward strand.
CCACGGCACAGCATTGAACTGCAGCCGGTGGGTGGCCTCATGCAGGCATACCCACATCTGGAACTCATCGGCCGGGACATCCAACGTCTCGCCGACGGCGACCACGTTGGGGGCCACCAGCAGTAGCCGTCCGGGATTTTCCGAGGGGCCGCCGAACGGGTCGTACTGCCCGAGCACCCGGGAAGCCAAAAACGCCAACGCGACGCCTACCTGCATGCCGGTGGTGGTGGCCAGCACGCGCCGGGCCCGCCCCTCCGGAGTCCGGTAGTCGGCTAGCAGCCGGCACAGGCCTTCGGCCGCCGCATCCACCCATCCGGGTCGGTCGACGACCTCGGCGGGGCGCGGTGGCCGGCCATCGTCGAGCCCGGTGAGCTTGCGGACATGCTCCTCGGCGATCACCGACATGGCCCGCATCTGGCGCACCGCCGCGGCCGCATCATCGACGGGCAGCGCAGGACCTGCTGGTAGCAGGCGTTGCGCGGTGACTGCGGCCACCGCCCAGTCGATCGGGGCGCCGGCCGGACCTGTCCGGGGCGCCTGCGGCGTGTAGAGCGCGGGTTGTCCCATACCTACGACGGTACGGAACTAGTGGCAACCACACGACCTTAGGCCCGCCGCCAGTGCGTCGAGCCGTGGCCGGACCGATGCCGGGTTAGGACCGTTCGACAGCAGCGCGAAGACCAACATCCTGCCTTCGGCGTCCAGCACGGTGCCCGCCAGGCTGTTGACGCCGGTCAAGGTCCCGGTCTTGGCCCGCACCCAGCCGCGACCACCGGCGGTCGGTCCGTGGTAGCGGTCGGCCAGCGTGCCGCTGCCACCAGCGACCGGCAGCCCGACCAGGAGCGGTCGCAGCGCGGCGGTCCGCTGCTGGTCGGCGTCGCTGCGATCGGGGGCGGCTGCCGCGCCCAGCAGTTCAGTGAGCAGCGTCGCCGGCACTGCGTCGTCGACCGACAGCCCGCTACCGTCGACCATGGCGGCGCCGCTGACGTCGAAGCCGTGACCGCGCAGCACGGTGAGCACCGCCTGGGAAGCCCCGGCGAACGACGGTTGCGCGCCGGTCGCGCGGGCCACGTCCCGGGCCAACGCCTCGGCGAGCACGTTGTCCGACTCGGTCAGCGCGGTGGCGACCAGGTCCTGCACCGGCGGGGACGACACCGCACCGAGCACGGCAGCACCGGGCGGGGCGTAGCCGACCGTGACGGTGTCCGGGTCGGCGCCCAGCCGACGAGCCAACTCCGCCGCGGCAGCAGTGGCGGGCTTGGCGGATCGCGGAGAAACCTCCTGGCTGGGATCCGCCCGGCCGCCGTCGAGCATGATCGGTTCGATCGGCGCGATGTACCCGCCGGCCACGTCCGCGGGGAACCAGCCCGGCGCGAACGCGTCGCCGACGTAGCGGCTCACATCGACCAGGACGCGACGTACTGGGCCGTGCGCCCGTACCTGGGCGACCAGATCATCCAGCCGGGCCGCACCCGGATAGCCGGTCGCTGTGCCGGGCCCCGCCGCGGACAGTGTCGGATCACCGCCGCCGACCAACACGACGGTGCCTGGCTCCGCGCCGGCCAGCACGGTGGTGCGCAACCGGGCCTGGTGATCCAGCGTGAGCAGCGCGGCCGACGCGGTGAGCAGCTTGGCGGTGGAGCCGGGCATCAGCGCGGTCGTTGGGTCCTGCCGCCAGAGCACGGTGCCGGTGGCCGGGTCGAGCACCTCGCCGGACAGCGTGCCCAGCCCGCCCGCGGCGACCAGCGGGTCGAGCACCGCGCCGACGCCGGTGGGACTCGGTGCCGGACCATCGCCGGCCACCGGGCGCAGCGCCGGATGCACTACCACCGGTTGGGGTGGTGGCACGGTCGCCGCGACCCGGTCAACCAGCCCTGTTGTGCCCAGTGCGGTGACGCCGAACCCGACGCCCAGCCCGGCGACTGCCGCAAGTAACAGGACGGCCACAACCACCGCGACCCGCTTGACACTGTGGTCCGGCAAGTGCAGCTCGGCAAGCCGGTCACCAAGTCCCGACACCGGCCACTCCCCTCATTGCGGACTCCTGGA
>JAICSB010000182.1 GCA_025937115.1 Pseudonocardiaceae bacterium
GCGGCCTGCTCCCCAATGTGCTTGCGCCCCGTCGCCCAACGAAGGTGCTCGACGGGCACGCCAACTCCGCTGCGTGACCCACAGGGCAACGGCTCAGGGCAGCGGCGGCGGTTCCGCCATCCTCCGGTCGTTCGAGAGTGCATGACCCACCGGCGTCGCCGGCCCGCTGTTGGAGGTTGTGCAGGCCGCTGCGAGCGACGATGTTCCGGGATGCCGACGCCGTCGTCGGTGACGTCGATGACCAAGTTGTCGTCGACGGAGATGGTGACCACAATTCGTGGGCGTGTGCATGACGGACCGCGTTACTGACCGCTTCGCCGGACGTGGAATCACGGTTTGCCCAAGCCTGGTCGAGTGAATGTTCTGGCTAGCTCAGCGGGTGGCGGCCGGACGAACCACCAGCAGCGGGCAGGGTGCGTGGTAGATCAGCGCCTGGCTGGTCGAGCCCAGCAGCATGCCGGGCAATCCGCTGTGTCCCCGGCTGCCGACCACCAGCAGTTGTGCATCGGCGGCGTGCTCCAGCAGGCAGCGCACCGGCCGATCCCTGGTGACCACGCGCCGCACCGTGACATCCGGGTACCTCTCCTGCCAGCCGGCCAACCGCTCCGCCAGCAGTTCACGCTCGCGGGTTTCGATGACATCCCAGTCGACAATGAACTGATGGGCGTAGGCGTAGGCACTGTCGGAGGAGAACTCGATCCAGGTGTGCACGGCAACCAGGTCCGCGCCCCGCAGTGATGCCTCGTCGAAGGCTATCGCGAGCGCCGATTCACTGGCGGGTGAGCCGTCCACGCCGACGACGACCGGCCCGTGGGCCGGCGGTGGCTCCTCGGGCTTGGTTCCGCGGATCACCGCGACGGGGCAGTGGCCGCGCGCGACCAGCGCAACGGCGGTGGACCGATCAGGATGCCGCTGAAGCCGCCCAGTCCCCTGGAACCGAGCACGATCAGCCGGGCGTTGTCCGACTCCTCGATCAACGCCGGCACCGCATCAGCGGTCTGCAGGTCGACGTCGACATCTAGTTCGGGGTGTGCTTGGTGTATCGCGGTCTCGGTCTCGGCCAGCAGTTGGCGGCCATCGGATTCCAGCGCGTCGAAGAAACTCTGGGGGTAACCGAGCCCACCGGCGTAAGCGGGCGTAGAGATGTTCACGGCGTGCACCAACCGTAACGGTGCGCGTCGGCGTACGGCCTCATCCGCGGCCCAGCGCGCAGCGTGCAGGGCCGAGGTCGACCTGTCGACGCCCACCACAATCCGCTGGCGATCGATGTTGCTGGTCATCGTGGAACTCCCTTGGTGCTGTATCGAGTTGCGCCCGCTGGCCGGTCACCGGTGCGGCTGCCGGTTCAGTCCGTCGCCGCGTGACCGGCCACGCGCACCGCGGTCACTCCGGACACCGCTTCGGCCAGCACAGCCGCCACGTGCCGGTCGGTCGGGTTGTCGAACTCGTCGCCGATGGCCACCGCACCGTCATGCACCTCGACAGTCCATCGATCGGGTCCGCCATACATGGCCAACTGGTGCCGCACATCGGCTGCGATGGCGTGATCACCGCGAGCGAGCATCCGCATCAGGTCCCGCCGGGTGACGATGCCGACCACGCGGGAACCGTCAACGATCGGGATGCTGCGCACGCGGTCATCCAGCATCGCGGTCACCGCATCGACCACATCGGTGCTCGCACCCATGCCGATCACCGGGGTGGTCATCACCGACCCCACCGTCGCGGCAGGCAGGTGCGGTGCGCCGTCCGTGCCGGCGACGTCGGCCTCGTAGGCGGACCGGTAACGCGGATCGCGCAGGAACCGGTCGCGCACGAGGTCGGCCTCGGTAACGATGCCGATCAGGTCACCGTCGTCGTCCAGTACCGGCAGTGCGGTGAACCCGTTGGCCGCCAACAGGCTCGCCGCGTGCTTCACCGTTGTCACCAGTGTCACGGTGATCACCGGGCTGCTCATGATGTCACGAACTCGCATCGAAGGGCCCACCTTTCTGACTCGGTCGGATTTGACGCTAGACGTGGCAGGGCTGGTGACGCTGCGGTCGTTGGTCACCACCAACGGGGACCTCCGCCATTCGCATCGCCTCTCATCCGAAATAGCGGTCGTCTGAGGGAAGGACGGACAGCCGGCGGGCGCCGTAGCCTGACCAGGAGAGTCCTGGCCGCCCGGCTGGGATCCGTATGTGGGTGGAGGAACGCTCGTGCTCACGGTGTTCCTGGTCGATGACCACGAGGTGGTGCGGCGTGGAGTCGCCGATCTCCTCGAGGAGGAGGAGGACCTGACGGTGATCGGGCAGGCGTCCTCGGTGTCCGAGGCGTTGGCCCGGGTACCGGCGCTGGTCCCGGACGTCGTAGTGCTGGATGTGCGGCTGCCCGACGGCAACGGCGTCGAGTTGTGCCGTGAGTTGCGGTCCAAGTTGCCCGAGTTGAACTGTTTGATGTTCACCTCGTACACCGACGAGCAGGCGATGATGGACGCGATCCTCGCCGGGGCGCATGGCTATGTGATCAAGGACATCAAGGGCATGGAGCTGGTCTCGGCTGTTCGTACGGTGGGGTCCGGCCGCTCGTTGCTGGACAATCGGGCCGCTGCCGCGCTGATGAGCCGGCTTCGGGCCAGCCTGGACAAGCCGGGTCCGGTGGCCGCGCTGACCGCGCAGGAACGCACGTTGTTGGACTTCATCGGTGACGGCCTGACCAACCGGCAGATCGCCGAGCGGATGTTCCTGGCCGAGAAGACCGTCAAGAACTACGTGTCTCGGCTGTTCGCCAAGCTCGGGATGGAGCGACGTACCCAGGCCGCTGTGTTGGCCACTGAACTTCGAGATCAGGGCCACCGCCCGTTATAGCCGTCCGTGATCGCCGACCAAGGCGGCAGGGGTTGATCCATAGCTCAGCCGCAGCACGGCCTGCGGCCATAGTCCACCCCCGATCAGTTCCCGCAGTTGCTTGCGGGTGGCGGGCACCGCCACCACCTGGGAGAGCGACGCCGCCGAGAGTCCGGCGGTCGCGGCGACGAGGCGCACACGTTGCATGGCCTGGCCGGCCTGAAGGTGGGCCAGCGGCAGATCATGGAACGAGCCGATGACCGCGATCAGTGGGTCGGGTTCGAGAGCGGGCATACCGTCAGCCGACTCTGGGTCGCGGCCGGTCCAGTGTGACCTTTCAGCGACGAAGACCGGATCGTGTTGCTGAGTGTCGTGGGCCTGACCTAGCAGCGTGTGCAGGATCGGCAGCTGCGGAGGGGAGAGAGTGGCCATCCAGGATTGCTCGCTCTTGGCGGCCCGCCGCAGTTCGTTGAGCAGCGGCACTGGAACGATCGTGGGGGCCAACGGTCGGGTGTTGATGCGGTGGCGGGGAATCGCCTCGGCCAGTCGCCGATCGACGGACCCGGCCGGACTGCGTCCCTGCAGACGCACGATGGCGAGCAGGTCCGGTTGGTTCGGGTCTGGGAGCAGTTGCACGGCGGGATGCACCCCGAGCGCGCGGATCGCCAGTCGCAGGTTGAGCAGCGCCGCGCCGCAGGCCAGCAGCAGTTCCCGGTGGTCGGGGTCGGCGACAGGCACCGCGCGAGCGGTGTCGGCGTACAGCTCGATGGCCCCAGGGGTGCAGCGGAATCGCCAGGGTTGGCTGTTGCGCAGCGAGGGTGCGGCCGTGGCCGCGATCAGGACTGACGAGACCTGCTCGTCGGTGAGGTTGCCCACGAGTGGGAGGGGGGTGTTCATGTCGCTGCCCTCCTTCGTCGTGGTGTCGCCCTTCACGTGCCGCCGCTGGTCCTCTACCACTGTCGGTCCCATGGCGTGTGGGATCCCAGAGCAGAACGTCCCCGGTTGGCTGCTCAATGTCCTCATGGGCGAATCCGGAGACGCAGCCGGTCGGTGTACGGGCGAATCACGTCCATGCCACAGTGGATCCGTGCCGAGTGCCGGCGTCCCCCCGAACGCGGGCTCGGCTGCGGGGCACGACAAGCCGAGGGTGACCGAGACGCTGTCTCAGCGGCGGCTGCGGGCGTTGCTGGCCGAGGTGCAGGAGCGGATCGAGGAGATCGTCGGCACCCGGGACCGGATGGACGGGCTGCTGGAGGCGGTGCTGGTTGTCTCGTCGGGGCTGGAGTTGGATGCGACACTGCGGCAGATCGTGGGGGCGGCCGTTGATCTGGTCGACGCCCGTTACGGTGCGTTGGGGGTGCTCGGCGACGACGGGATGCTGACCGAGTTCGTCTATGTGGGCATCGACGACGACACCCGAGAGCTGATCGGCCCCCTGCCCACCGGCCATGGCGTGCTTGGCGTGGTGATCGAGGACACCGAGCCACTGCGTCTGGCGGACCTGTCTCAGCATCCGGCGTCGGTGGGATTCCCGCCGCATCACCCCCCGATGCGGACCTTTCTGGGCGTACCGATCCGGGCGCGCGGCGAGGTCTTCGGGCGTCTGTATCTGACCGAGAAGAACGGCGGACCGGGATTCACCCCCGACGACGAGGTAGTGGTCCAGGCGTTGGCCGGCGCGGCCGGCGTCGCCGTGGACAACGCTCGCCTCTACGAGGAGGCCCGTCGTCGCCAGCGGTGGCTCGAAGCCACCGGCGAGATCACCGCCGAGCTGCTGGGGGCTACCGAGCCGACCGAGGCGCTGCGCCTGATCGCCAACCGCGCCCGGGAACTGACCGGGGCCGACTACACGGTCATCGCGGTGCCCGATGACCTGGAGATACCACCGTCGGAGATCGCTGAGCTCACGGTGGCGGTGTGCGCCGGGATGGATCCCGATACGGTGACCGGCCGGAAGATCCCGATCGCGGGGTCGACCTCGGGGGAGGTGTTCGCCGATCACGTGCCGCGCAGCGTGCCCAGCCTCGCCTTCGGCTTCGCCGACGGGTTGGGCGTGGAGTTCGGGCCAGCGCTGGTGCTGCCGCTGGGGGCCGGAGAGTCGATCTCCGGAGTGCTGCTGGCCGTGCGCGCGCCAGGCTCGGCGAAGTTCGACGAGCATCAGCTCCAGGTCGTGTCCTTATTCGCCGACCAGGCCGCGTTGGCGTTGCAGCGGGCCGAGAGCCAGTCGGCGCGGCGGGAGTTGGAGGTGCTGGCCGACCGGGACCGCATCGCCCGGGACCTGCACGACCATGTCATCCAACGGTTGTTCGCGATCGGCCTGGCCATGCAGGGCACCCACCGTCGCGCGAAGTCCCCCGCCGTGGCCGGCCGGCTGACCGAGCACCTCGACCAGCTCCACGATGTCATCCAGGACATCCGCACCGCGATCTTCGATCTGCACGCCGGTCCCGCCGAAACACCCGGGCTGCGCACCACGTTGCATGAGGCGATCACCGAACTGACCGCTGAGGCGTCGCTGCGGACCACGGTCCGGATGTCCGGCCCGGTGGATGTGGTGCCGACCCGCCTCGCCGAGCACGCCGTAGCCGTCGTCCGCGAAGCGGTCAGCAACGCGGTCCGCCATGCCCAAGCCCACGAATTGGTGGTCACCATCTCCGTCGACGACAACCTGGTCATCGACGTCACCGACAACGGCATCGGCATCCCCGACACCGTCGCCCGCAGCGGCCTGCACAACCTCCAACAGCGGGCCGCCGACGCCGGTGGGTCATGCACCCTCGAACGACCGGAAGACGGCGGAACCCGCCTGCTGTGGACAGCGCCGCTGCCCTGAGCCGTTGCCGCTGCGGGTCACGCAGCGGAGTTGGCGTGCCCGTCGAGCACCTTCGGTGGGCGACGGGACGCAAGCACAACGGGGATCAGGCCACCGGACCCTGAGGTGGAAGGGACCTTCGGCCTTCGCAGCGGTGGCTGTTGGCCGGTGCGTCACCGGGAACTCAAGGGCATCCTTCTGGTATCCGGCCGATGACAAGAAAATCGCGGCTTAGGCCATCGACTGCGCGGCAAGCGATGATTCGCTAAGGAGTGAATAATGATGTGCTGGTACGGCAACGGAATGAACGGCTGGGGCTACGCGCTCATGACCGTCGGCATGGTGCTGTTCTGGGCGCTGGCCATCTTCGCGGTGATCGCCCTGGTCCGCTACCTGGCCCGTGGGGACCGGTCGATGGCCGCTGGGCGCACCGCTGAGCAGGTGCTGGCCGAGCGGTTCGCCCGCAGCGAGATCGACGAGCACGAATACCACCAGCGCCTGGACGCGCTGCGTGGCGGGCACCGGCCGCTCGTCAAGCCCTGAGCTCGCCGGGTGGGCGTGGCGGACTGGCCGACGCCATGACAGCGTCGGACCGCGGCGGCGCACAGCCGGATTTCATCCACACGCTAAACGGAGTTGCGTTCCGTTGGGCGTGCCCGGACCGGTTCACGTCCGGGTGGTTGGGTCGGCCTCGGCGACTCCGCGGGCGCTGGGGGAATCGGCCGCACGATCGGGTGGTTGAGGGTCACGGTGATCGGCTGTCCGTGGTGGGTGATGCGTATCGGCTCCCCGTCGAGCAGGGTGTAGGTGGCGGTGTCTGCTCGCACGTCGACGGCCAGGCATCGCCACTGTCGTAGGGAGATTTTCAGGGTGAGCCGGGTCAGCTCCTGGGGGAGTCGGGGGGTAAAGCTGAGGGTGCCGTGTTGGTCTCGCA
>JAICSB010000490.1 GCA_025937115.1 Pseudonocardiaceae bacterium
CCTCGGTAAACGACTCCGCGAGCTGCGCGAGCATGTCGGACTTAACGGCAAGCAGCTTGCGGAGTTGCTGTCGTGGCCACCCTCGAAGGTGTCCAAGCTCGAATTGGGGCGACAGACGCCCACGGATGACGACCTTCGCGCCTGGACTCTCGCCACGAACTCCGAGGCGGAAACAGCGGGGCTGATCGCCTCATTGCACACGCTAGAGATTCAACACGCCGAGTGGAAACGTGTTCTTAAGGTTGGCCTCCGATCGCATCAAACGGAGCTAACCGAGCAAGACGAAAAAACTACGCACTACCGCGTCTTTGAATCTACATTCATTCCTGGACTGCTGCAAACATCGGAGTACGCTAGGTCACGTTTCGCGCGAGCCGTCATGGTGCATAAGACACCGAATGACATTAATGAGGCCGTGTGTGCCCGGATGCAGCGTCAAGAGATTTTATACCGACCGAACAAACGTTTCCACTTCGTGCTCACTGAGGCCGCGTTACGATATCGCCTATGCCCGATTGACACCATGATCGCGCAACTTGACCGCCTCGTGTCCCTGACAGCACTGAGGAACCTGAAGTTGGGCATCATTGGTTTTACGACACCGTACGTGTCTGATCCGCGCCACGGTTTCTGGCTGCTCGACGACGAGAAAATACGGATTGAAACGTACTCCGCAGAGCTGAACCTACGACAACCCGCCGAGATCGAACTCTATGCCGGGATCTTCGAGCAACTCGCTGCCGTCGCCAGCTACGGCAGCGAAGCCCGAGCGATCCTCACCCGCGCCATGGACCAGCTGGTAGCAGAGGCCGACGCCGCTAGCTCCTGATTTCCCAGTCTATAACAACCTGCGCGATGTCGCGAAATAGCTGGAAATTTGCTAGCCAGACTAGGTTTGGGGTCTTACGCTCCCGTTGGAACCCCGCATTTTGGCGGGCTAGCATTCGGGAGTTCAGGTGGCTACGTTTGTTCCTCTACTGACAAGGGAGCAGGTTGAGCGGCTTCCTGAGCACGCTCGTAAGGTGGTGGAATATCGCAAGAGCGGTTTGAGCCTGAACCATATTCAGGGCTGTCCGTTGGATTGCTCGTACTGTATTCGACATACCTACGGGTTGTGGGATGCTCGACAGCCGCGCGCTCTGATGTCGGACGCCAAAGCGGTGAACGAGTTGGTGAGCCACCACCATTTTCAGCCCCACATTACGCCAGTGCAGGTGTTTAATCGGGCGACTGATCCGTTCCTGCCGAACGTGCGTCCCCACACGTTTGCTGGTAGCTGTTCAGCTGGTTGATGGTCGTGGCGTGTCGCAACCGGCGCTGAGGTCGTAGCCTGGGATGATCTTGGTGTGTCGGATTCCGGGTCGTTGGAGGCGTTGGTCGAGCGGTTGCTCGCGCGTGTCCGCGAGCTGGAGTCGGTGGTGGCGCAGCAGCGGCGAGTGATCGCCGAACAGACGGATCGGATGGCGAAGCAAGCGGATCGGACGTTGAGCTGGAACGCCGCTTGGGTCGGGATTCTTCGACGTCGTCGCGTCCACCGTCCTCGGATGCGCCGTGGGATAAGCAGCCCGCGAAGAAACGCTCGTCGAGGGGCCAGTCGGGTCGCAAACCGGGGAAGCAGCCGGGGTCGGTGTCGGCGTCGCGGAGTGTGGTCGATGATCCGGATGAGACGTTCGAGGTCGCCCCGGATCACTGTGCCCGGTGTGCGGAGTCGTTGGACGGCGCCGCTGAGACCGCGCGGGTCCGTCGCCAGGTGGTGGATGTCCAGCCGCCGCCACCACCGAAGGTCACCGAGTACCAATTGGTGTCGCGGCGTTGTGGCGGGTGTGGGCATGTCAACGACCCCACTGCTACCGATGTGCCCCGCCCGATGGACCCCGGTAGTGACGTGGCGCGCCCCGCCGCCGGTGCCCCGAACGAGGCCAGCGGCCCGGACGAGGCCAGTGCCCCGGGGCCCGCCGCCACCGAGCCGGTGACCGAGCCTGGCCCTGCGCCCGCCGAGACTGGGCTGGTACCCGATCCGGCGGTGGCATTGGCGTTACGTCCGGCAAGCCCGGTCCGGATCGGCCCGCAGACCACCGCGCTGGCGGCGTTGCTGGCCTGCGGGCACTACCTCCCGATCGGGCGGGCGAGGGGCGTGCTGGACGCGCTGGCCGGGATCCGGGTATCGACCGGGTTCATGGCCGGTGTCCGCGGGCGGGCCGCGGACCTGCTGGAAACAGGGTTCCTGCCGCACCTGCAAGCCCTGCTCCCCACCGCCGGGGTGCTGCACGCCGATGAGACCACCGGCCGCGCCGCCGGGGCGTTGGCGTATGTGCACGTGGCCTGCACCGAATACCTGACGCTGATGCACGCCGGGGGCCGCTCCAGCGACGATATCGACGCCGGTGGGGTGCTCCCGGAATTCACCGGCACCCTCATCCGCGACGGTTACGCCGGCTATCAGCATCTGCCCGCCGTGCACGCGTGGTGCGCAGCTCATCTACTCCGAGACCTGCGCGCCCTCAGCGACGCCGACCCCCTCGGGCAACTCTGGGCCAAGGCCATGGCCGACACCCTGCTGGAAGCCAACCAGGCCGCCCACCAGGCCCGCAACGTAGGCGCCGACCAGATCGCCCCGATCGTCCTGGCACAGATCCGCAACCACTACCTGGGTGCCCTCGCCAAAGGCACCACCGACAACCACAGCCACCGCAGCGCCCTCGCGGTCCAGGCCCGCCGACTGATTCGGCGGTTCACCCGCTACGAAGATATGATCCTGCGCTTCGCGGTCGACCTCACGGTACCGTTCACGAACAATTGTGCCGAAAGAGCGGTCCGCCCGGTCAAGGTCCAACAACGCACCTCCGGCGGCTGCTGGCGCACCCTCCAAGGACTCATCGACTTCGCGATCGTGCACTCCTACCTCGACACCACCACCAAGTGGGGAATCGACAAACTCCAAGCCCTCCAACAACTCTTCACCACCGGCGCATGGCTGCCACCAGCCCTCACCCCAGCTGAATAGCTACTACCGCTCTGCTCGGAATGCAGGGCTCTCCGACGGCGCTATGGGCGGAATTCGCCGAGCAATATGGCTCCGACACGTCCCACTTCTTCGGAACGTTCTTCGTGAACCTGGTCGGCCGGCGCATCTGCGAGGAAGTATCCGGTCGACATCTACTGCTC
>JAICSB010000106.1 GCA_025937115.1 Pseudonocardiaceae bacterium
GCGGCGGCGAGCGTCACGAATGTCCCCCCAGGTCAACGCCGTCCAGGCCCCGCGTCCGGGCTAGCCATCCGACCAGCAAGGTTGCGTCGACTGACCTGCGCGGAAATCCGCGCTAACCGGATCAACCCGGGGTGGGCTACCCGGCCAACCACACTGACCACAACCTCATGGGCTTCCCCGGGTGGTGGTGCCGACGGAACCCTCGCCGCGGCTGCGGTGACCAGCGGCAGGGCCGGAGCCGGTTCGGGCACCGGACGATCCCGCCACACCCCCACCGCGGCGACCATCGCGGACAACGCCGCGACCAACGAAAGGAGCAGCGCTGCCGGCCGGCCGGGCTCCCACCGGGCGTCCCGCAGCGGCGCGGGCACCCACCGCTGGACCAGCCGGCCTGCACGCGAGGTGCTGGGTAGGTTTACGGCATCGCCGACGGCAGCATGCCTGGCGTCTGGATCAGCGGGATCTGTCGCCGGACCGGGAGCAGCGCACAGTCCCACAAGCCGCTCTCGCACGCGCTGCGGCCCACCGGTGTCGACTGAAGGGAAGCTGGGACGAAGGACCACGGGGCGACGCTAGGCCGACGTCGCCGTCGCTTCGACGGCCTCGTCCGTCAGCTGTGGATAACTAGGGTGGCTGGGGATAAGCCGCGCCCGGCCGGAACGGTCGACGCCGCCCGCCGGCAACTCGGATGTCACACTACCGTTGTGCGAGAATTGCGAACACTTCCCAAGGCGCATCTACATCTGCACCTCACTGGTTCCGCGCGGCTCGCCACGGTACGAGAGCTTGCCGACAGTATGGGATCTCTCTGCCCCCAGAGCTGCTGAACGCAGCCGACTGGGGCGACGGCGGGCGAGAATGGTCTCATTTTCAGTTCCGGTGCGACGCGGCGCGGCAAACGATTCAGTCCGCCCTTCCGCTCGGTCTGTTTTCCGCGCTGGCACAGGCCCCAGTCACTGCATTTCAGCGGGCCGGAGTTCCGGTGGCGTTGGGAACCGACGATCCGCTGATTTTCGGTACCCGACTGATCGGGCAATATGAAATCCTCCGTGACGTGCACGGTCTCAACGACCAGTCTCTCGCGGATCTCGCCAGCCAGTCAGTACGCGCCTCCACAGCCCCCAGCGGTAACGAAACAACTTCTCGCAGAGATCGACAGATGGATCCGGTGAGGTCGTTGGCCGACAACTAGGCCTTCAGGCCGCCCGGCAGTACGACCACACCGAGCACTCCGGGCCCGGCATGCGCGCCGATCGCCGCCCCGACCTCGGAAACCAGGCATTCCGACAGCATCGGGAGTCGGGCTTGTAGTTGCGTGACCAGCTCCGCGGCGCGCTCGGCGGCGCCGAGGTGATGCACCGCGAGGTCGACAACGGAAAATCCCGCTGCCTGCACGGCAAGGTCGACCAGACGTGCCCGCGCGCGGCCGGCAGTACGGACCTTCTCCAACGGCACAACTTTTCCCGCGTCGACATGCAGCAGCGGCTTGACCGCCAGGGCGGTGCCCAGCAGCGCGGCTGCCGAACCGATCCGGCCGCCACGGCGCAAATGCTCCAGAGTGTCCACGGAAAAGAAAACCCGGCAGCAGCCGCCCACCCGCTCAGCGGTGTCATACACAGTATCCAGATCGCCGCCATCCGCGGCGACGGCAGCCGCGGCGAGCACACTGAAGCCCAGACCCATGCCAGTGGAACGGGAATCGACCACCCGCACCCGCGTCGCGCCGACCTGCTCGGCGGCCAGTCTGGCCGACTCCCAGGTACCGGACAGCGCGCGAGACAGGTGCACCGACACGACGGCGTCCGCGCCGGCCCGGATCGCTTCGGTATACACCGCCTCGAACTCCCCCGGCGTCGGTCGAGACGTACTCACCGAAGCCCGCCGCGCCAAAGCTTCCACCAGCTCAGTCGGCCCGAGCTGCACCCCGTCCAGCCAATGCCGACCGTCGACCAGGACGTGCAGGGGAACCTGCCGGATGCCGCGGCGCTCGGCGAGCCCGGCCGGAAAGTATGCGGTTGAGTCGGTGACGACGGCGATGGCCACGGTCACACGGGAGCGGCAGTATTATAGGAAAACAACCGCCAGCTAGAATTCCGGCGAATAAGCACCGTCCAGTGACAGTTGCTGATTCCGCCGAACACCGTCCAACCCGACACCGGCAGGCCGAGCAGCAACGGCGTCAGACCGGCGATCAGGCCGCCGTGGGTGCACAACACCGCGCTACAGTGGCCGGCCGCATCGAGCTCGGCAACCACCTGCGCCGCACGCCCAGCCACTTCCACCCTGGTCTCGCCGCCCGGTGGGGCCAGTTGCGGGTTCTCCCGCCAGGTCTGGACGCCACCTGGCAGGAGCGCCTCCACCTCCGCGTGGGTCAGGCCTTGCCAGGCCCCCAGATGGGTCTCCCGAAGCCGCTTGTCGATCCTCAGCGGCATCCCGGTCTCGGCCGCGAGCACCGCTGCGGTGTCCCCTGCCCGGGACAGATCAGAGGCCACGAGCACGTCCGGCTTCAACTCCGCGAGCCACGGGGCCGCCCGGCGGGCCTGGCGCAGGCCGATCGCGGTCAACTGCGAGTCGAGCTGACCCTGCATCCGCTGTGCCGCGTTATAATCAGTCTCGCCATGCCGCCAGAGCACGAGTCGCGTCAAGGTCACACCGATTCGTCCACCTCGGCGGCATCGGCTACGAACGGGATGGTCGGGCAATCCTTCCACAACCGCTCCAGACCGTAGAAGGACCGCTCCTCGGCATGCTGGACGTGCACCACGACGTCGACGAAATCCAACAGCACCCAGCGCCCCTCACGAGCGCCCTCACGGCGTACCGGCTTACTCCCAGCGGCCGCCATCTTCTCCTCAACGGCATCGACGATCGCCTGCACCTGCCGCTCGTTGGGCGCCGAGGCGATCACGAAACAGTCAGTGATCACCAGCTGATCGGACACATCGAGCAGGGTGATGTTGTGCGCCTTCTTACCGGCCGCCGCGTTCGCCGCGGTCAGTGCAAGCCGTCTCGCATGATCAGTGGCTGCCACATCACTCCTTCTCCCCGGCTCATTCGGCCGGCGCTTTGTATTGCGGGCAGTGCCGTATGCACTGCGGTTGTCCGCACCTGACTACAGGTGAGCGTACGTGCCCGGCCGTCCAGGCCACCAAGGTGCCATGGCGTAATCGGCACCGCGCTGTTGGTTACCGGAGGTCCGGGCGGTGGCGGGTCAGCGCCATGTCGTGGGACCGTTGATTCCGGCCCGAGTTCCTTCAGCAGTCCTGGTGACAACCAAAGGAGCAGGTGATGGCAGAGACCCTCTATGGGCGCAACGTGTCCGAACCGCTTGCGGTGCGGACCGAGCCTCCGATCGATCACATCGCTGATCCCGGCCCGCTCGGCCTCGCCGGATTCGCGATGACCACCTTCGTTCTCAGCTGCGTCAATGCTGGCCTGGTCGCCAAGGCGATCGAGCCGGTCGTGCTGCCGCTGGCACTGTTCTACGGCGGACTCGTCCAGCTGCTGGCAGGAATGTGGGAGTTCCGGAAGGCGAACACCTTCGGCGCGCTGGCGTTCAGTTCTTACGGCGCGTTCTGGTTGTCCTTCGCCGGCTACGTCAAGTTCGTCGTTCCGGTCCTACCCACCGCGGCCGCGGCGTCCGCGACCGGGCTTTTCCTGCTGGCCTGGACAATCTTCACCGCCTATATGGCGGTAGCGTCGCTGCGGGTCTCCGGCGCAGTGGCCGCGGTGTTGGTTGCCCTGCTCGCGACGTTCCTCCTGTTGACCATCGGTGCGTACACGGGTGCCGCCAACATCACGAACATCGGCGGCTACGTCGGAATCGTGACCGCAGCGCTGGCCTGGTACGCCTCTTTCGCCGGCGTCACCAACGCGACTTTCAAGAAGACTGTGCTGCCGGTCTTCCCGGCCGCGACCAGGTAGCCGTATCAGTGCCCAAGCGCCTGCTTGCGCCGCTCCATCAGCCGCCAGATCATCGGTGTGAAGATTAGTTGCATCGCGAGATCCATCTTGCCACCCGGGCACACGATGGTGTTGGCGCGCGACATGAACGAGTCGTGCAACATCGAAAGGAGGTACGAGAAGTCGATGCCGCGCGGATCAGCGAAGCGAATGATGAGCATCGACTCGTCCGCCGTCGGGACGGTCCGGGCGATAAACGGATTGGACGTGTCGACCATGGGCACGCGTTGGAAGTTGACATGGGTGCGCGAGAACTGTGGGCAGATATAATTCACATAATCGGGCATGCGGCCCAGAATCGTTTCGGTCACCGCCTCGGTGGAGTAACCCCGAGTCGACATGTCGCGATGCAGCTTCTGGATCCACTCCAGGTTGATCACCGGAACGACCCCGATCAGCAGGTCCGCGTGCTGGGCGACGTCTACCTTGCCGGTAGCAACCGCTCCGTGTAGTCCTTCGTAGTACAGCAGGTCCGTCTCGGCGACCAGTTCCTCCCAGGGCGTGAACGTACCGGGAGGTTGGTTGTAGGGCGCCGCCTCCTCGTCGTCGTGCAGGTACTTGCGCACGCGGCCACGGCCGTTCTCGCCGTACTGCCGGAACAGCTCCTCGAGCTCCTCGAAAAGGTTCGCCTCCGGGCCGAAGTGGCTGAGCCCGTGGTCACCGCGATCGAACGCCTCGGCCACCTTGGCTTTCATCTCGGTGCGATCGTAGCGGTGGAAGCTGTCGCCCTCGATGAGCGCCGCGTTCACGTGCTCGCGCCGGAAGATCTGCTCGAACGTGCGCATCACCGACGTTGTCCCGGCGCCCGAAGAGCCGGTGATGACGATGATCGGATGCTTGGCTGACATGGCCTGCGCCCTTTCGCTCAACCGTTGGTGCGGAACAGGCCGCGCGTGCTGAACAGTGGCGTGTCGTACTCGGCTACGTTGTGGTCACGGTAGTACTGCTCGATGCGCTCGACCTCTTCACGCGCGCCGAAAATGAACGCGATGCGCTGGTGCAGTTCCTCTGGCGTGACGTCGAGAACGCGTTCGCGCCCGGTGCTGGCGAAGCCGCCCGCCTGCTCGACGATGAAAGCAACCGGATTGGCCTCGTAAAGCAAGCGCAGCCGACCCTGCTTCGCCGGATCCTTCGTATCGCGCGGATAGAGGAACACGCCGCCGCGCGTGAGAATGCGATGGGTCTCGGCGACGAGCGAGGCGACCCAGCGCATATTGAAGTCCTTGCCGCGAGGGCCCGTACTGCCGGCGAGGCACTCATCGACGTAGCGCGTCACCGCCGGTTCCCAGAACCGGCTGTTCGAGGCGTTGATGGCGAACTCGCGCGCGGCGGCGGGGACCCGAATCTCCGGATGAGTGAGGATGAACTCGCCGAGCTGCGGCTCGAGGGTAAAGCCGTGCACCCCCCTGCCGACGGTCAAGACAATCATCGTCGAAGGGCCGTAGATCGCGTATCCAGCGCAGACCTGCTTCGACCCCGGCTGCAGGAAGTCTTGGGCGGCGGCGTTCTCGCCTGGATTCTGGGCCCGCAGAATCGAGAAAATGCTGCCGACCGACAGATTCACGTCGATGTTCGACGAACCGTCGAGCGGGTCGAACGCCAGGAGGTACTTGCCGCACGGGTAACGCTCCGGGATTGGATGCGGTGCCTCCAACTCCTCGGACACCATCCCGGCGAGCAAGCCACCCCATTCGTTGGCGCGCAGGAAAAGGTCGTTCGCGACCAGGTCGAGCTTCTGCTGCGTCTCTCCCTGGACGTTGGTCGTCGCCGCCGCCCCGAGCACACCGCCGAGCGCACCGTAGGCAACCCGCTTGGCGATCGCCCGGCACGCGAGCGCCACGTCGAGAATAAGGGAGTTCAGCTCCCCTGTCGCGCCTGGATGGCGGCGCCCCTCCTCGATCAGGAACTGGGTGAGCGTCGTACGGTCGGTGAGCATGGCATCCTTCAGGTCGGTGTAAACAGACTAGACGGGGCGTGCGCCGCGCTCCGAGGGCAGGTGCCCGAACACGGTGAGGAGGGGCTCCATGGCTGACTTCATCCTCACCTACGACGCCTTCGACCCAGCGCAGGAAGGTCTTCGCGAGGCCCTGACTTCCACCGGCAACGGTTACTTCGCCTCCCGGGGAGCGGCTGAATGGGAGGACGCGAACTCGGTCCATTACCCGGGCACCTACGCCCACGGCTGCTTCAACCGGGAGACCACCATCCTCGGGGGTCGGCCGGTCCTCAACGAGGACTTGGTCAACCTTCCGAACTGGTTGCTGCTGAAGCTGCGGATCGAAGGCGAGGAAGCGGTCCGGCTTGACAACGTCGAGGTGCTTTCCTATCGCCATTCCTACGACATTCGCAACGCCGTGGTCCAGCGCGAGATCCAGTTCCGCGACCGAATCGGTCGTGTGACGACCCTGCACAGCCGCCGCTTCGTGAGCATGGCCAACAGCCACTTGGCCGGAATCGAATGGACGGTGACTCCGGACAACTGGTCAGGCCGCGTCGAGGTGATCTCGGGGCTCGATGGTCGCATGACGAACCACATGGTTGCCCGCTACCGCGAGCTTGAGGGCCGACACCTCAACCCGTGGTCTCCGCGCACGTTCGGCCCGGAGATCATCGCACTGAAGGTGCAGACCCGGCAGTCGAACATCTACATCGCCGAGGCAGCGCGCACCCGCGTCTTCCGCGACGACAGTGACACCCCGCAGGAAGTCGCCCGCAGCCTGTACCAGATGGAGGACTACATCCAGCAGGTCCTCGCCTTCGACGTCGAGCAGGGCAGCCCGATGCGGGTCGAGAAGATGGTCTCGCTGTTCACCTCCCACGACAACGCGATCGCCGAAACACTGGTCGCTGCGGGAAAGAACGTCGCACGCTACGGGGATTTCCCCGCAGCGCTGACCGACCACGAGTCGGCATGGACCGAGCTGTGGGACATCGGCGACATCGAACTGCCCAGCGAGCCCCGACTGCAGTTGCTGCTGCGTTTCCACGCCTCGCATGTGCTGCAGGTGTGCTCACGGCACACTGCCCGGCACGACGCAGGGGTGCCGGCTCGGGGGCTCAATGGCGAGGCTTACCGCGGCCATGTGTTCTGGGACGAGCTTTACATCTATCCGTACCTCAACTTCCGGCTGCCCGAAGTCACCCGTGGGCTGTTGATGTACCGCTACCGGCGCCTGGCCGAGGCGCGGGCCGCGGCCCGGGAGGCCGGCTACTCCGGCGCGATGTTCCCGTGGCAAAGCGGCAGCGACGGCACCGAGGAGACGCAGGTCGTCCACCTCAACCCGCTGTCGGGGCAGTGGCACCCCGACCACAGCCATAATCAGCGTCACGTCAACGCGGCGATCTTCTACAACGTCTGGCAGTACTACCAGGCGACCGACGACGTGGCGTTCCTCCGCGACTACGGCGCCGAGCTCATGCTCGAGATCGCCCGTTTCTGGGCTTCAATCGCCCACTACAACCCCGAGCGCGACCGCTATGAGATCCACGGGGTAATGGGCCCCGACGAGTTCCACGAGCGCTACCCCGGCGCCGACGAAGCCGGGCTGCGCAACAACGCTTACACCAACCTGATGGTGGCCTGGATCGCGAGCACCGCCCCGCGGGTGCTCGATCTGCTACCGCGGAGCCGTCGCGCCGCACTGCGGGTTCGTCTCGGGCTGACCGACGAGGAGGTGCGCACGTGGGATGAGATGAGCCGCAAGATGTTCATTCCATTTCATGCAGACGGCATCCTCAGCCAGTTCGAGGGTTACGCCGATCTCGAGGAGCTGGACTGGGAGCATTACCGCGCCGAGCATCCCAACATCCAACGCCTGGACCGCATCCTCAAAGCTGCGGGTGACGACCCCAACCGTTACCAGCTAGCCAAGCAGGCCGATACGGTGATGCTGTTCTTCCTGTTCTCCGGCGACGAACTCCGCGCGCTGTTGGAACGACTCGGATACGACTACGACCCCGACCTCGCGCGGCGGACCATCGACTACTACGACCGGCGCACCTCGCACGGCTCGACCCTGAGCCTGGTCACGCACGCCGCCGTGCTAGGCAGGCTGGACCCGGAGAGCTCGTGGCAGCGGTTCCTTGTCGCGCTGGAGAGCGATGTGAGTGACGTGCAGGGCGGTACCACCAAGGAGGGCATCCACATGGGCGTTATGTCCGGCACCCTGGACCTGCTGCAACGCGGCTACGTCGGCGTGAACGTGCGCGACGGGGTTCTGCACCTCGACCCTACGCTCACCGACCGCCTCGACGGGCTCAGTTTCCCGATTCAGTTCCGCGGTACCTCGATCAGGGTCAGAATCTCCGGCGATGAGCTGACGGTGCATACCCTGTCCGAGGGCTTCAGCCGGCCAGTCCGCATCGGCATCGGCGACGAGGTCCGAGAGCTGGCCGCGGGGCAGGAGTGGGTCGCGCCGCTGCGCCGGCAGTGCGTTCGTCCGGACGATCGTCCGCAGGACTCAGACCACACCGGGGAAGGGAGCGATCGTGCCGACACGAGGCTTTGAAGCGGCGATCTTCGACGTGGACGGCGTGCTGGTCGACTCCCCGCACGAACGAGCCTGGAAGGACTCGCTGCGCGAGCTGATGGAAAACGACTGGGCCGACATCGCGGACCAGACCTCGTGGTCCGACGAGCGTTTCACGCCGCAGGTCTACCAGCAGGTGTTATCGGGCAAGCCACGAATGAGTGGAGCGCTCGCCGCCCTGGAGTACTTCAACGTTCCCGACTCCGCCGAGCGGGCGCAGGCTTACGCCGTGAACAAGCAAACCATGGTCATCAAGCTCATCGAGGCCGGCGAATTCCGGGCTTACCCCGACGCGTTGCGTTTCGTTATGGCTGTGCGCGACGCCCGGATCCCGGTGGCGGCGGCGTCATCGTCGAAGAACGCTGGACTGTTCCTCCGCCAGATCCGCCTCGACACCTTCGCCGCCGAGCAGGATCTGCACTACGACTTCCTGCGGCCCGGTCTGAGCCTGCTCGAGTTCTTCGACGTCGACATCTCTGGACGCGATTTCGCCCATGGGAAACCACACCCGGAGATCTTTCTGACCGGTGCCGCCGAGCTCGGCGTCACCCCGGAGCACTGCTTCGTGGTGGAGGACGCAACCAGCGGAGTGCAGGCGGCCAAGTCCGGTGGCATGGCGGCGTTAGGCGTGGCCCGAGCCGACGACGAGGAACTCTTAGCGGCTGCGAACGCTGACCTCGTCGTCACGTCCCTGGACGACGTCGACGTCACCGGCCTGGACACGCACCAGCTCCGGCGGCGGACGTCATGAGCAGCTCACCACCGTCCCGCCCCCGCCCGTCCTCCTCGGACCCTTCCGCGCTCGGGTTCGTACGCAGGCCGATGGTGCGCTGGCTCGATCCTCACCAACTCGTCGACACGGCGGTGCGGGTTCTGCTCTCGGGTGTCTTCA
>JAICSB010000427.1 GCA_025937115.1 Pseudonocardiaceae bacterium
GCCTCGCCCTGCACCGGTTCCAGCAGCACCGCCACGGTGTGCTCGTCGATCGCGTCGGCCAGTGTGGCCGCGTCGCCGTAGGGCACGGTCCGGAAGCCAGGAGTGTACGGGCCGAAGTCGGCGCGGGCGTCCGGATCGTCGGAGAAGCTGATGATCGTGGTGGTGCGGCCGTGGAAGTTCCCGCCGGCGACGATGATGGTGGCCCGGCCGTCCGGCACGCCCTTGACCTGGTAGCCCCACTTGCGGGCGACCTTGATGGCGCTTTCCACGGCCTCCGCGCCGGTGTTCATCGGCAGCACCAGCTGCTTGCCGACCAGCTCGGCGAGCTCGGCGCAGAACGGACCGAGCTGGTCGTGGCCGAACGCCCGGCTGGTCAGCGTGACCCGGTCCAGCTGCGCCCGGGCGGCGGCCAGGATCCGCGCATTGCGGTGCCCGAAGTTCACCGCCGAGTACGCCGAGAGGCAGTCCAGGTAGCGGTTCCCGGCGACGTCGGTGACCCAGGCGCCCTCGGCGGCGGCGATCACCACCGGTAGCGGAGCGTAGTTGTGCGCAGTGTGCGTGTCAGTTAGCCGGAGATGGTCGGCCACCCCCGGCGAGCTGGCGTCGGCGGTTCCAGTGAGCAGGCTCATTCCCGGATCTCCAGGGTGCAGCACTTCGCCCCGCCGCCGGCCTTGAGCAGCTCGGACAGGTCGACGCCGATCGGCTGGTAGCCGCGCTCGCGCAGCTGCGCCGCCAGCCCGGTGGCCTGCTCGGCGAGCACCACATGCCGGCCGTCGGACACCGCGTTAAGCCCCAGCACCGCGGCGTCGCACGCGTCGGCCAGCAGCGCGTCCGGGAACAGCCTGCGCAGCACCTGACGGCTGCCCGGGCTGAAAGCCTCCGGGTAGTAGGCCACGGTGTGCTCGTCAAGCACCGCGAGCGCGGTGTCCAGGTGATAGAAGCGCGGGTCGACCAGCCGCAGCGACACCACCGGACGGCCGAACAGTTCCTGGACCTCGGCGTGCGCCGCGGGTGCGGTGCGGAACCCGGTGCCGGCCAGCACGATGCCATCCGAGCCGCCGACGACCAGGAAGTCACCCTCGCCCTCGTTGACGTGCTCGGCCGCGGTCGCCGAGCGCAGCCCGGCGCAGCGTAGCCAGGCCAGGTAGGCCGGGCCTTCGGCGGCCCTTTGGGGGTGGGCGAACCGGGCGCTGAGTGCTTTGCCGTCGATGACCAGCCCCCCGTTGGCGGCGAAGACCATGTCTGGCAGACCGGGTACCGGCGTGATGACCTGCACGGTGTGCCCCAGGTCCAGGTAAGTCCGGCGCAGCACTTCCCACTGCCGCTTGGCCAGCGTGGTGTCGATGGGGCGGCTGATGTCCATCCACGGGTTGATCGAGTAAGCCACAGTGAAGTACTCGGGCGGACACATCAGGTACCGGCGCGGGCGGACGCCCCGGCCGAAGACGGCACGGCGGGTTGGGGACTCCAGCACGACGGTCACACCCAAACGGTAGGTGCGTCCCGTTACGCAAACAATACGCAGATGTTGCGAGTTGAAGCTATATTCGTTGCGTATTCTGCGAAATTATGGTGTTTTCTTGCGGATGCCGACTTGGCGAGGAGTGAGTGCCCGTGGACGCCATCGACCACCGGGTGATCGGCTGCCTGCTCCGGGACGGCCGCGCCACCTACGCCGAGATCGGCGCCGAGGTGGGCCTGTCCGCGCCGGCGGCGAAGCGCCGGGTGGACCGGCTGCGGGCCAGCGGCGCGATCCGGGGTTTCACCGTCGTGGTCGATCCGTCGGCGCTGGGCTGGACGACCGAGGCCTACGTGGAGGTCTACTGCCAGGGCACGGTCTCCCCGCAGGACCTGCGGCGCAGCTTGGAGCGGGTGCCGGAGGTGGTCGGTGCATGCACCGTCTCAGGTGCGGCCGACGCCTTGCTGCACATGCTGGCCGTCGACATCAGGCACTTGGAGCAGGCCATGGAGCGGGTCCGCGACGAGCCCAACGTCGACCACACCGAGAGCGTCATCGTGCTGTCCCGGCTGATCGACCGGGGGCGCGGCTGACCCGACAGTGATCGCGGGTGCAGCGCTACAGGTTGGCGAGGACTTCTCGAACCTCAACGGTGCGGAAGGTGACGCCCGGCGGTGCGTTGCGCGGGGCTTGCCCCACGTGCATCTGGTCGGCCATCTTCTCCGCCTCGTCTTGAGAATCGAAGACGATTACCGAGACGCCGCGGCCGCCCTGCGGGGCGAGCCAGTATCCGGCGCGGGCACCAGCCTCCCGTACCATCGGCGCTGCGCCCTCCTGCAAACGCTTCCGCGCTTCTTCCACCGAGACGTCGCCTTCGATGTCGACCTCAACGAATACTGCGTGCATTGTGTCCTCCGATCGGAAATTCGGGTTGTCCGCTGGTTGTCCAGACGTGGCAGTCAGTGCCCTCAAGTTCCCGAACTCCACAGCAGAGCTGTTCAGCCGCCCGTAAGCAGCGCTGCTGTGGAGTTCGGGAGCAGGAGAGCTGCCGTGAGTGCGCAATTGGGCACCAGCGTCCAGCCACCAGCAGCCCGCGCTCGCGGGCGAAATTCACCGCATCCACCACGTCAGCCGTTCCGGCGCAGCGGGCCGTGATGGCCGGCCGGTCGACGTGCATCGCGTTCCAGACCTCCCGCGGCTCGGTGCGGGCTTCGGGATCGTCGGAGACCACGAGCTGACCTCTCAGCTCGGTCCGCAGCTCGTTCACCGGGGGCCTCGGAGCAAGCAATCAACATTCAGTTAGGAAGTAATGGTACTTAATACGTTCAAATGGGTGCATCCGCCGTTCGGACGCACCCTCGACAGCGCGCAGAGTCAACCGATGCCCTTCGTGATGACCTGACAGCGTTATGTGCACCAGCGCGACGCCACATCCGGAGGTCCCGTACCTACATCGCGCTGATCCCGAGATCAGGCTGCACCCAGGAGCTCGATCTCACTCGACGCCAGCCGGCTCATCGTGCAACCACGTGGTCAATGTATGCCGCGCCGAGGTGATATCCATAGCTGAGCGCCAATACCACAGCCATCAGCAACGCGAACCCCACCGCCCAACGCGCCATAATTACTCCTCTCCAGGTTGTCCGTATCGCAATCAAGGACGGCAGCATCGCATCATTCACCAATGTTCCCGGCCCACCCGCTACAGGCCCGGTAGCCGCCAGCTCACTTGGTCATCGTCACCACCATGAGCAGCAGAACCGCGGCGGTGCCGGTGAGGGTCAGGGTGGCACAGCGCCTCATGATGATCTCCAGTGAGCATTGCTATTACCTCTAGTTGTCGCTCGCGGATGGCACACCGTTAGCCGCTGGGATGAGGACCATCGGCCTACCTGGATCTGTCTACGGTGTCGCTGGCAGCGCGGGCATCACGTCGAGCCCGGGCAAACGCCCCCACTGCGGACGGCCCGCTGTGGTCGAACAGCGAGACCCGGTACCACCCGTTCGTCGAGCGGCAAGCAACAGCGCACGGTTGTCCCGGTTCAGGGTCAGCGATGGCGCAGCGGCCGGGCCGACCAACGGTAAGTCGCCCACGGCCACCGCGTGCCCCGGAGCACCGTTGCCTATTCGCCTTGCCGCCGGCTCTCAAGATCGCCGATAGTGTGCGGTAACCGTGCAAAATCGCACTGCCATCACTCAGTTTCGGCGTTCATGGCAC
>JAICSB010000013.1 GCA_025937115.1 Pseudonocardiaceae bacterium
GAGAGCACCGCCGTGGGTACCTGAGGCAGCCCGGCTGACCGGATGGCGTCCGCCAAACCAGGCAGCCGCCGGTCCAGCAGCGGTTCGGTGGCCTCCGGCGTGCGGTCGGTGGGGCTGATGCCGGTGCCGCCGGTGGTCAGCACAACCTCGACCGCGTCCGCCACTGCCGCAGCCACCGCGTCGCGCACCGGCGAACCATCAGGCACTACTACGGGATCCGGGGTCTGATAACCACGCTCACACAGCCAATCGACGATGACTGGCCCGGTGCGGTCGGCGTACACCCCGGCGGCGGCGCGGTTAGATGCCACCACCACGACGGCGCGACGGGTTGTTGTTGTCACCGATCCTCCTGAACTAATTCGACGGCTCAGCCGTCGGCGGTCCAATTGACGGCTCAGCCGTCGGCCGCCTCCACAGCCCCGTCTTGCCACCCGTTTTGCATTCCACCTGCACTCCGTCGAGTACGGCGGCGGGGTCGACTGCCTTCACCATGTCGTGTAGCGCAAGCCCGGCAACCGCGACTGCGGTGAGCGCCTCCATCTCCACGCCCGTACGGTCGGTGGTGCGTACCGTGGCGGTGATCTGAACCTCGCAACCAGTGGTGTGCAGGTCCACGGTTACCCCGGTCAGCGCCAGCGGATGGCACAGCGGAATCAGCTCAGACGTTCGCTTGGCCGCCATGATCCCTGCGATGCGCGCAGTGGCGAGTGCGTCGCCTTTGGGTAGTTGTTCGGCGCGCAGCAACCGCACTACCTCCTCGGTGGTGCGAAACACACCGGAGGCGACTGCCTCCCGGGCGGAGGTCTGCTTGTCAGACACGTCGACCATCCGAGCCGCGCCATGGTCGTCCACATGGGTCAGCCGGTTTTCGGGGCTCACCCAGTCGATCCTACGGCGAGCATCCAAAGCCGGAGGGGCTGGCCCGGATCCGTGCCAGCCCCTCCGGGATGTGTCGGTCAGATCAGTGGGTGACCGGCAGGTGTGTCTGGACAGGCTGTGGCGGCGGGGCTTCTTCCTTCGGCCCCTGGTTGTTCTCGTGGTGCTCTTCACGGCAGCTAGCGGACGAGATCACGATCTCCTCCAGCGCGTCACCGTCACCCCTGGCGGTGAGACCCGGGTTGCTGAGCTTGAGCGCGCCAAGCAGGTCTGTGACAGTGACAGGTCCTGCCGGTGTCGCCGACTTGGCGTGAGCAGCCTGCAGCTGGTCCATGGTCGGAACCTTCAGGTTGCTCGACGCGAGGCTCTTGAAAATATCAAGGTCCTTCTGCGAGAGCGCCGCCTTGTGCTTGTCGCCGGGCAGCAGTGACACCACCGCGGCGTCGACCGTGAGCTTGTCATGGTCCCGACGCTGCCGGTTGAACTCGACCTTCACTACCGGCGACAGGTCCAGCTCCTGACCTGCAAATGGCTTCGACGTTCCCTCGCTGTCGCCATCGGTGCCGATGATCGAGGATTCACCGTGACCGTTGTCGCAGGTTGCCTCCAGGACCTTCAGGCGCAGCCCGAGGATGTTCACCTTGACAGCCGTCGCCTTGGCCCGGTTGTGCTCGGCCTCGACCTTGAGCAGCGCGATATAGATGCCATTGGAGTTCCGGCCAGGCACCTCAAGGAGAGCCTTTTGGTCGTCAGGCGGAGCTTCAACCCGCGGAGTCGGGTCGATGGGCAGCAAACCGCGCGCGGCGATCCCGAATGCCGAGGCGGTGGGCTCTTCGCTAGCGGAGCCGGACAGGGTCCCCAGCAGCAGGGCCGCGACGGCGGTGGCAGCACCGACGCTGGCAGCACTGACGCCGGCGAGCTTCCTACTGTTCACATGCTGTCCTTTCATTCGTTCAGTTCCCATCGATGAGCACGAGCGTCCCCAGGGGAACTTGGATCAACTGGTGGAGCGCGTCAGACGGCACCCGGATGCAGCCATCGCTGGATCGGGTACCGAAGACATTGGCCGTTGGCCAGGTATGGATCGCGACGGTTCCCGGGCCGCCGCCGAAGCTGTCGAGAGTCGCGCTGTGGGTGCCCAACGGCAAGATCACTGGCGAGTACCGCTGCGCGGAGTCACTGAACGAACCGAGCAGAAACGTGCGCCCAGGTGGAGTCGGATGGGCATCCGTGCCGGTGCCCACCGTCCAGCTACCCAGGCGCTGGCCCCCCTCGAACAGCTCCATATTGAGGGAACGAAGGTGCACCCTGATGAGATACGGGGTTACCGCCCGATCGAGTGCAGTATCGGTTACCCAGCCCGCGGAACTGTTGGGTCGCGAGGGCAGCAGCACCTCCACCCATCCGGGTTGCTGGGCGATCGCCGGCAGCCAGGTGTCGCCGATCTGCTGGGGATCAAGTCTGGCGATCGGAGCGCCGCCGGGCGAGGTGTAGACCACGACCTCGCGCCGTGGATGCACCACGGTGCCGTCGGTGGCCACCACCGGGCCGGGATCGAGCGGCGCCCCTTGGATCGCGGTGTATGTGGTGCTCTGCGGCAACTTGGTGAGATCTGCTGGAACGATGGCCGGCGGGATCGTGGTGGTCGGAGCGGCCACCACGGGCGGCGGTGGCGCGGCCTTGGTCGCCTGGCCGGCCCCGAACGGGGCCACCATGACGACCGCGATGATCGCCACCACGACCAGTAGGACGCCGCCGATCGCGCAGGCGATCAGGTATGGACGGTCGAGTAGCCGGACGGATCCGGGAGGACGTTGAGCCATGACCTCTTGTGGTGTCGGACGAGCAGAACTAGGGGGCTCGCCCTCCCCGATCGGGCGATCCCGCTCGACCCGACGACGCTGTTGCGTCCACTCGGGCTGAACGGTGACGGCACCCTAACGGACCCGAAACACCCGCCCGACGGGACCCCGCTACTCGGTATCGCTCCGGTTGATCTCAGTATGCGGGTGCTGGTAGGGCACCTGATCAGGCGGCAGCGGGAAGGTGACCTCACCGAACGGGGACAGCGCGCCCTGCAGTGGAGCGGCGAGTTCGGTGACCGGATGGTCCTCCTCCGACCAGCTCGGCCAGGTCGGGTCGATGCGGTCGGTGCGCTTGGCCACAGCTTCTCCTCGTTCGGTCGTCCCATTGGCGTGCTCAGCAACCCCCCAGGCGGCCTGCACACCGTCTATTGTGCCCGACAACCGTGCGATCATTTCGCCGCTGACCGGCAGAGTGTCGCTCGACGCGCCACGAGCGCTCTCGCTACGCTGGACCAGATGCCCAGCACCGCGCTTGCTGACTGGCTACGCTCCCGGGACGACGACACGCTAGTCGAGTTGCTGCGCACCCGCCCGGACCTCGCCGTGCCGCCGCCGGCCGATTCGATGGTGCTGGCTACCCGAGCGGTAATCCCGGCATCGGTCGCCCGGGCCTGCGAAGACCTCGATCGATTCACTGTGGCGGTGCTGACAGCGCTAGTGGTCGCCGGAGCGGACACCGCGCCGGTGAGCCGCCAGGTGGTCGGGAAGCTGCTCGGTTCGGGGGTTACTGACGGACGAGTTGCTCGGACGATGGACGCGCTGCGGTGCCGGGCATTGGTGTGGGGTGATGATTCGGCGCTTGCGGTGGCGCCGGCAGCCCGCCAGGTCCTCGGACCGCATCCTGGTGGCTTGGGTCGCCCCGCCGCGGACCTCGTCGGTGTCGACCTCAACGCTGTTCTCGCCGATCTCGCCGAGGACGAGCTGGGAGTGTTGCGGGCGCTGGCCGCCGGATCACCGGTCGGTACCAGCCGGGACGCCGCCGAGGTGGTCCCACTGGATCGAGCCCGCACGCCGGTGCAACGCCTGCTAGCCCGCGGGCTACTATGGCGAGTCGACGCCGGCACCGTCGAGTTAGCCGCGCAGGTGGGTCTGGCGCTGCGCGCAGATCAGCCGCTCGGCCCCATTGAGCTCGACGAGCCGGCGCTGCCCACACGGGCGCATGACCCGTCCGTGGTCGACTCGACGGCCGCCGGCGCGGTGCTCGAGCTGCTGCGCCACACCGAGCAGCTGCTCGCTGAATGGTCAGCGGATCCTCCCCCGATGTTGCGCGCGGGTGGCCTGGGTGTGCGGGACATGCGACGAACCGCGCGTCTGCTGGACGTCGACGAGCCCACCGTCGCGCTGCTTGCCGAGGTGGCCATCGCTGCTGGACTGATCACCTGGACCGACGAGGGAACCGGCGCGCCACTGTGGTTGCCCACCGCTGCCGCCGATACCTGGCTGGCCGCGCCACCGCAGCGGCGCTGGGCCATGCTGCTGCCTGGGTGGCTCGAGCTACCGCGGCTGCCCGGATTGGTCCGGACCCGCGATGACAAAGATCGGCCACTGACCGCCCTGTCCGACGAGCTGCACCAGCCACGTGCCCCGGCTCAGCGGCGCCGAATCCTTGAGGCGATCGCCGAGCTGCCCGCCGGCTGCGGTATCCAACGACCTGAAGACCTCGCGGAGTTACTGGCATGGCGGGCACCCCGGCGGGACGGCCGGCGCCGTGAGCAGGTGGTCGCCTGGACCGTCCAGGAGGCCACCGTTTTGGGTGTGCTCGCGCTGGGCGCGGTGTCCTGCGCCGGCCGGGCGTTGCTGCGCGACGGCGCCGCAGCCGCATCTGCCGTTCTCCATACCGCGCTGCCCGAGCCGGTGACCCACGTCCTGGTCCAGGCCGACCGCACCGTGGTGGCACCGGGACCCCTGGAGCCTGAACTGGCTAAGGAGATCGGGCTGGTCGCCGACGTGGAGTCGGCCGGTGGCGCCACCGTCTACCGGGTCACCGAGGCCACCGTGCGCCGGGCCTTGGACGCCGGCCGCAGCGCTGCGGACCTGCAGGAGCTGTTCCGGAGCCGCTCGGTCACCCCGGTGCCGCAGTCGGTGAGCTACCTCATCGACGATGTGGCCCGGCGGCACGGGCAGTTGCGTGGTGGCGCCGCCGCGGCGTTCCTGCGCTGCGACGATGCGGCGCTGCTCAGTGAGCTGCTGGCGCACCCGGTCGCCGCGCGCTGCGGGCTGCGCCGACTCGCCCCTACGGTGCTGGTCAGCCCGTTGGCGCTGGCTGCACTGCTCGAGGAAGTACGCGGCGCCGGCTTCATCCCGGTCGCTGAGGGACCCGATGGCCAGGTGGTCGATCTGCGCGCCGGTGCGCGCCGGGCCAAGGCCCGAACCCAGCCGACCCGGCGGGCCCTCGTGCCCCCTACCCCCTCGGCGGAGCAGCTTGCCGCCATGGTGGCGGCAGTACGGACCGGCGATGCCGCGGCCACCACCCGCCGCGGGCTGGGAAACGGTGCGGTGTCCACCGGTGCGACACTGGAGCTGCTGCAGGATGCCGCGCACGCCGGCAGCAACGTCTGCATCGGCTACGTCGACTCCCACGGGGTGGCCCGCCGCCGCATCGTGCGCCCAGTGAGCGTCGGCGGCGGCGTCCTAGAAGGGTTCGACCGCTCAGCCGATGAGCTGCGCCGCTTCCCCCTGCACCGCATCACCTCAGCCGCAATCCTGCACGACTGACCCGACCCTCGCTCTACCCGGCGGGCTCAGTTCGAGATGCTGACGTTCAGGTTCGCGGGGTAGGAGAGCGAGAGGTCCGGCGGCCGGCTCGCCATGTCGTCCTGGATCTTGCCGAGGTGCTCAATCCACCTCCGCATGACGGCCGCCGCTCGCTCGTCGAGCGCAAGCGCAGGGACACCAGCGGTGAGGAGCATGTTGTACGGCTTCCACGTGCCGATGATCGTGGAGATCAGGTCGAACGCCCGCCGCTGATCCATCGTCTCTCCGGAGAGGGGAACGACCGTGGGGACGATCCACCCGAGCGTCGAGTAGTTCCACACGATGTTGTTGAGAACGTCGTGTTCCACCGTCGACACGTGGATCAGCGTCGCGCAGACTCGGGCGAGCCACTTGAACGTGATGCCGCCGTCCGGAAGGGCGAGGCCATTCGGCACCAACCGGTCGAGCGCGCGGACCCACCCGGCGAGCTCGACGTCGTCCCTGACCGGGTCGTCGCCCTCGTAGTAGATTCGGAGGTAGTCCTCGACGAACCGGGCCGTCTCGGTCCACAAGCGCAGAACGTTGTCGCGGTACGGATAGTCGAACGGCGTTCGCGTGGTCCCCCGGTTGCGGAACTGCGTGTCGGGCTCGAAGTCCCAGAAATCGAACCGGCCGATGCAGTCATCTGCCATGCGGACGAGCTCCGAAGCGTCGTGCGAGAAGATCGTCGTGGAGAACCCCCGCGCCCCGGGGAGCTGGAACTCGGCGACCTCCCGGTTGCCGATCAGCACCGTGTGGAAGCAGTGGTGGAGCAATCGGCGGACCGGATGCCGCGAAACCAGCTCGTTCGTCGTAGCTAGGGCGAACGACGTCAGCATCGCCAGATGAACCGACAGGTTGTGGCGGAACGTTGTGAGATCCTCGTTGAGCCCCGCCAGCAGGGCGGCGCGGGCGATCTCGGGCGGCACATCGTTGTGTTGGACGGTGGTCGTTGTGAGACGCCCGTCGCGCACCGCGAACAGGGCCCTGCCCCCGGGACGGGCCAGCGACTCCCGCACCTGGTACCCGGTCATCCACCGCACGTCCAGCTCGTAAACGTCCTCGCCGGAGCCGGACCCGACCCGGCGAAGGTACGAGCCGAACGGCGCGCGGACGGCAAGCTCGGCCAGCACGTCGGCGTCGGGGCTCGCCAGCTGGGGCGGGACCTGCGGCGGGGTGGGCCAGGCGCGCCGGAAGCCGCGCGGATACGCGACAGAGAGGAACCCTGCGAGGTCGCGAGCAACCGGCGGGGTGTAGCGCGGTGCGAGCCTGGAAAGAAGGGACAGCACCAGCTTGCCGGACCGGAGCCCTCGCAGCCGGCGCTCCGCTCGGTCATCCGGAGGGTATGTCACCGCCTCGTGAAGGCCGCGCACGGGCATGTCGGGGTGGCCCTCCGAGAACGGCCGGAACCGCACCGGGCCGTCGACGGGAGGCGCGAGCGGGATGACCTCCGCGGTCCTGAAGGCCCGCAACTCCAGGAGCGCGACGAGGTTCCGGTAGAGCCAGAACCGGAGTCGATTCAACATTCGCAAGGGGCGTGGCGTCGACCGGATCACGTCCCGGCCCCACGCCCGACGGCCGGTGCCTCCGCGGGGATCGGCCACGGGGCGAACGCATTGCGCACCGTGCGCAGCATCGGCGCGAGCGCGGGGTAGTGCCGCACAAGGACCGAGGACATGTCATTCGCGTCGATCCAGGCCATGCCCTCCGGGGTGTAGACCTGCGGGGTGAAGTCGGTGGTGAAGAAACGGTCGCTCTTGATCCTGCGGGATGCCATCAGGATGAAGATCCGGAACGCGGTGTCACTGAACCCGAACCCGGCGGGCGGCGGCTCAGCGTAGAGCCCGACCGTCAGGTCGACATCCTCGATGGAGGCGTAGACCGACCTCAACTCGGCAGCCTTCTGCCGGTCATGGGTCAGCGCCTCGAACGACGCAGCCTCGGGCAGGTGCAGCAGCCGACGAAACTCGTTGTATCGCGGAACGCCTCGTTCCCGGGAGCGGAGCACGTCGAGCGCGGCGAGGTCGATGACCATGCCGTCGCGGCGCCGGAAATGCTGCATGAACCGCGGGTGGTTGTGCAGGGTCACCGCGCCGGGATGCGACGTTCCGAGCGAGTAGAGCAGGTCCGAGGCGCCGACCCGCTGCAGCACCGGATGGGCGTTTAGCCCCGCACCGTCGAGGAATGCGAGTTGCTCGCGCCGGTGCGGATCAGCCGTCGATCGGAGGTCGAGCTCGTCGGGCACCAGCGGGTGCATGCGGTACACTGCGACGAACTCTTCGGTGACGGAGTACGGGATGCCGTGGTGGTCGGGCGGTGACCCGGGGATGCCGCTGATGATCTCGCCGTCGCTCAGCCGCCCGAACAGGGTGCGCACCCGCTCCCCCGCGATGCCGAACCAATTGGTTCGCATCCCAATGCGCAGCGTGGGGTGGGCGAGGATCGCGGTCGTCCACTCGACCGTGTGGATCTTTGCGATCAGGGCGGCGACAACCAACCGGGCCTTGTCGAAGACCTGGTCGTCCGACCAGGACGGGTATGCCGCGTGCAGCACGTCGCAGACCGCGTTGTGCTCGCGCATGAACAGCGTGTGCAGCAGTTCCAGGCCGAGCCACCAACCGTCCGCCCCGCCCGAGCTCGCAAGCAGGCCCGGGTCGACGTCGATGAGGCCGTCCGCGCCGATCGCGACCTTCCCAGGGCCCAGGGTGGGTTTGCGGAGGGCCTGCTGGAACTGCTCGGTGCTGCCATAGAGCTGGGAGGCGTCCCACCAGTGGGTCTCGGTGTTGACGAACGTCCGCGGCATCTCGCCGCTCGCATAGGGGTCGCGCCGGGTGCGCGGCAGCAGGATCGGGTCGTTCGGCCAGTCGTCGCCCTCCGGGCGGGGAACCTCGAACGGCCGTTCGGGATCGGTGCCGTGGCTGAACCAGTCCCGGGTTTCGAACTGCAGCCAGGCCGCGGCGATCAGGTTGAGTGTGGTGGCGGGAATCATCTGCGGTCCCCGCGCGAGTAGCGTCCGGCTGACGATCCGCGGGTTGGGTGTCATGAGCCGCACGCCGTCCTCCGGCTCGGTGAACTTCGGGGGCACATTGCGGCCGAACCGGGTGCCCGCCATCCCCATCGCCGGGTCGGACAGGTCGTTGTAGGCGCCGTCCGTCGTGCGCGCCACCAGGTACCGCGGCGCGAGCTCGGGGTCGGGCTTCGGCAGCGATTCCGCGTCATTGGTGTCGAACAGGTTGAGCGCGCGCAGGTTGTCGCGGATGCCCTTGAGTAGCACGAGCGACACTAGGGTCGGGAACCGGTCCCAGCGCCACCGGCGGTCAATCGCCTCGGCCAGCTTCACGAACAGCCGGCTCGCGACGGACTGCGGCAAGTGCCCCCCTCGGGCCCCGCCGCACGGAGGACGGCCAGGTGATGTCATGCCGGTACCCGCCGCTGCTGCATCAATCGGGGTAGTGGTCGTGGACTCCATTACATATCGCCATCCCAAAGTCGGCTCAGACCGTACGCTACAACGTCGCATCAGCCGTTCACGCTCAATTCGAGGATCTTTGGAGAGGTCTTCCAACAGGCAGGATCCTCGGTTTCGAGGCTCGCTTGCAGAGCAGCCAATTCGGCGAAGAAGCGGCTGAAGGCGGCGGAACCGGCAGCATCCAGTGCCAGATAGGAGAGATCCTGCAGGAGTGGCGCTCGACTCACGTTGCAGATGAAGTTGAAGTTGACGAGCCGCTGGTATACATCGATCGGTTCCCGGCGACCATCCTCGTAGACTCGCGCAGGCTGCACGTGTGTCCACAGCTGGTAGTCCCACAGTCCGGACCCGATGACGTCATGTTCCACCGTTCCGGCGTAAATGTAGGCAGCAATGAACCGCGCAATCCCTTCGATGGTGAGCTTGTCGCCTAACAATCGGTCGACACCACCGGGCACGAGACGGTTCAGTTCGTTGACCCATTCCTGAATCTGAGCATCCTCTTGAAGGTCTCGGTCGCAGCGGTAGTACAGATTAAGGTAACGGTGAGTGTGAGAAAGGATCACGTCTAGGTGCGCCAGACGGTTCTCGAGCGCCGGGACGTCGAACTCACCTTTGATGATCCCACGCCGATCTACGTCGATCGATGGGTCGATCACACGAATGTCATACTGCTCATAAGTATCCGCGATGAGCTTGCAAAGTCCGGCATGGGTGAAACTGAATATCTCTTCAAGATCACCGCCCTTCATCATAAAGAGCTCGGTGATGATCTCGTTCGAGTACTGAGTTCCCCACACGTGCGGCCAGACGAGACGCTGTACAGGGTGGTTCGCGGCCAGGGTGTTCCGGGTGGCTGCCGCGAACTGGGCCACCAGTGCCAGATGCATGCCGTTGAAGTGGCGGACAACGGACAGATGGGTCGTCGCCGCGCAAAGAGCGATCTTCTGCGCTAGCTGCCACTCCGGATCCGTCGGAGTGCACCGACCCAGCTCACAGTCAATCTCGACGGGTACCAGGCGCCGGGCGACCTCGTCAACTACGAATAGCACCCGAACGCCGAGCGTCCGGAGTCCCGGGTGACACTCGTAGCCACCCAGCTCGCGCAGGTCCCACTCATAGCCACCTTCGGGAGCACGCTGCAGATAGCAGAAATATGGTCCTGCCACAGCCAGATATCCGAGGTCGATCGGACCCTGATACTCCTCGGGCAGGACGGGAACGGGAAGGTATTTTCGGTACATTTGGCCATAGGCCTGAGCAATCGCTACCGCAGGATCAAAGTCAATCGAGGGAAGATTAGGTTCTTTGGGAGGAAAAAAACGATAGAGTAGCGTCTGAACCTTGCAGAAGATGAGCCGTGGCCGCTCGGTCTCGTCTGCCGGAATATGATCGGCGACGAGCACATTCGAGATGGGAATAGACGGGTACCTCTGCCCGAGGGGAATACGTCGTATCTTCCACGCAGTGTCTGTGGGCACCGGAACACGTCGTGGCTTGCTGAAACGGAATTTTTGAACAATGAGCAAGTTCCAGAAAAGACTCCTCAGTTTCCACATGAGACAACCCTTCATCTCCCGACTCCATCCTGAGCCACACCAGGTTCGCCAGGCTGGGCCTCGAGGCAGCCCAGCAGTGTGACCGAGGCTGATTCGCGTTCAGTCGCGCTAACAAGAAGGAGGACGAGCACCGCCCGGTAAATACGCCATCGCCAGCCCGATCGGGTGTACTTGAGGGAGGGAGACCCGGCGACAGCGACCAAGCATCCGGTCAGCCCCTCATCGTTGCGGAGCTCCGTTAGGGTAGTCGGAGCTGGGGGCGGTAGCTGTCCAGCCAGACGCTCAGATCGAGGATCCGTTCGATGCCGTTGCGGACGTCGGTGGGCATGGTGGTCGGATCCCGCTGCGCGGCGGCGTCCACCCAGCGGCGGTTGACCAGCTCGAACACCCGGTCGTCTGTCGCGAGCAGCTCCTTGGCCTGCTGCTGCAGGGCACTGGCGTAGAGGGGGTCTTGGGTCGACGGATATGGGCTTTTCACCCGCTGCAGCACCGACTGGGGTAGCAAGTCAGTGGCTGCGGCGCGGAGCAGGCTTTTCTCCCGGCCGTCGAAGGTCTTGAGCGACCACGGGGTGTTGTAGACGTACTCGACGAGTCGGTGGTCGCAAAACGGCACCCGGACCTCCAAACCGACGGCCATGCTCATCCGGTCTTTGCGGTCCAGCAGTAGCCGTACGAACCGGGTCAGGTGCAGGTAGCAGATCACCCGCATCCGCCGCTCGTGCTCGGTCTCACCGTCGGCGGCCTCGACCTCGGCAACCGCACTGGCGTAGCGATCGCGGATGTAGTTGGGCAGGTCGAGGGCTGCAGTGAGGTCGGCGTTGAGCGGGTCGGACGCCTGGGTGTGCAGGCGGGCCAGATAGGCGATCCAGGGAAAGGTGTCCGCGGCCTGCACCTCGGGCTGGTGGAACCAGAGGTACCCGCCGAAGACCTCGTCGGCGGCTTCCCCGGACAGGGCAACGGTGGAGTCGCCGCGGATGGCTTTGGACAGCAGGTACAGCGAAGCGTCCATGTCGCCAAGACCGCCCGTGATACCCCGTGCGCTGACCACCGCGTGCCGCACCGCCGGATCTGCCAGCGTGGTGGGGTCGAGCACGATGTCCTGATGCCGGGCGCCGACGTGGGTGGCGACCTCGTGCGCATAGGGGGCGTCCGGGGTGGCCCGCATGTCATCGGGGGTGAAGGCCTCAGTCTGCCCGACGAAGTCGACCGCGAAGCTGCGGACCTGCTCGCCGTGCCGGCCGAGCTGCGCGGCGGCCAGCGCGGTGATCACGCTGGAATCCAGACCCCCGGAAAGCAGCACGCAACGCGGCACGTCAGCGACCAGTTGGCGGGCCACGATGTCATCGAGCAGGGAGCGGACGGTGGCGATGCTGGTCTGCTGGTCGTCGGTGTGCGCTCGGGTCTGCAACGTCCAGTAGCGGTGCTCCTGGATCCCCGAGCGGTCGACGGTGACCACGGTGCCCGGGAGCACCTCGCGCATCCCACACCACACCGCCTGGCCAGGCGTCTTGGTAATGCTGAATAGTTCACGCAGACCGTCCAGGTCGACGGCACAGTCTGCCATCGGATTGGCCAGGATCGCCTTGGGCTCCGAGCCGAACAGCACCCCGTCGGTGGTAGGGAACATGTAGAACGGTTTGATGCCCATCCGGTCCCGGATCATGACGAGCTTGTCGACCCTGGTATCCCAGATAGCCAAGGCGTACATGCCGTTGAGTCGTTCGGCGACCGCTTCCTCCCATTCCAGGTAGCCGCGCAACACCACTTCGGTGTCACTCCGGGTCCGGAACCGATGGCCTCGGCGGCGCAGCTCACCGCGGAGCTCGGTGAAGTTGTAAGCCTCCCCGCTATAGGTGATCGTCACCGTGCCGTCGTCGGTGCGGACTGACATGGGCTGGGTGCCGCCCTCAATATCGATCACCGCCAGTCTGCGGTGACCCAGCGCCGCATGCCGATCAAGCCAGCTGCCCTCGGCGTCGGGCCCTCGACAGGCCATGGTCGCTGTCATCGCGTCGAGGTCCGCCTGATGCCGAGTCAGATCCCGATCGAACGAGATCCAGCCGGTGATTCCGCACATCGAGGTGTCCCCTTGTCATTCCTGCTGTGAGCGCTCATGAGGTTGGCGCCGTTACTCCCATCAATCAGCGAGTCGCGGGGCTCTCCGCGCATCGATAAATAAACTTCCTTCGGAACAGAGACGATGGGTCTCGCGGCGGACGCATCAACTCGCCTTAAGAGTCCGTGCACCACTGCGCTGATACATGCCGGTCGCGCGCACTGAAAGCTGATTCACTCTTCCCGCCGACAGGCCTGGTTGTGCTCACTCAGAATCGCCAGGACAGCGACCAGGTTGTGGCCCGCGCGCAGGGTGTCGGGATGCTCGTCGCCCAAGACCCGACGCATGCGGATGAGAGTGTCCTCACCGAGCCGGCGGCCCTGCTCATACTGCCCCAACTCACGCAGGACGACCGCGAGGATGTGGGCCGAGCGGAGAGTCTCGGGATGCTCGTCGCCCAGTACCCGGCGCATGCGGATGAGAGTGTCCTCACCGAGCTGGCGGGCCAGCTCATACTGCCCCAGCTCCCGCAGGGCGGCAGCAAGGGCTCGGGCCGCAACCAGGGTATGCGGGTGGTCGTCGCCCAGGATCCGGCGCGCGCGGGTGAGGGTGTCCTCGGCGAGCTGGCGGGCCTGCTCATACTGCCCCAACTCCCGCAGGGTGGCGGCGAGCTGGTGGGCAGCGCGCAGGGTGTAGGCGTGGTCGTTGCCCAGGACTCGACGCATGCGGGTGAGGGCGTCCTCGCCGAGCTGGCGAGACTGCTCGTACTGCCCCAACTCACGCAGGTAGACGGCGACGGTGAACTCCGCGCGCAGAGTGTGAGGGTGGTCGTCGCTCAGGACCCGCCGCATGCGGGTGAGGGTGTCCTCACCGAGCCGACGCGCCGGCTCATACTGTCCCAACTCCCACAGGTAGACGGCGAGGGTGTAAGCCGATTCCAAGGTGTGAGGGTGGTCGTCGCCCAGGACCCGCCGCATGCGGGTGTGGGTGTCCTCACCGAGCTGACGCGCCCGCTCATACTGCCCCAACTCACGCAGGTAGACGGCGACGGTGAACTCCGCGCGCAGAGTGTGAGGATGGTCGTCGCCCAGGGTGCGCCGGCAGCGGGTGAGGGTGTCTTCGCCGAGCTGGCGGGCCCGCTCGTACTGTCCCACATCCCACAAGTAGGCGGCGAGAGTGTGGGCTGAGCGTAGGGTATGTGGATGGTCGTCGCCGAGGACGTGGCGGCAACGCCGGAGGGTGTCCTCGCCGAGCCTGCGTGCTGGTTCATACTGCCCCAACTCCCGCAGGACGGCGGCAAGGCTGTAGGCCGAGCGTAAAGTGTCGGGGTGGTCATCGCCCCGTAGGGAGCGGTGCAGGTCCCGGGCACGTTCGAACAACAACCGGGCAGGCGGAAATTCTCCCCTGGCCTGCAGATACTCAGCGGCGCGCTCGACTAGCCAGGCCACCTCGCCCTCGACACCGGTGAGGTTGCGGTGAGGATCGGTAGCGACCAGGACGTGCGGCAGGAGCTGGCGCCAGGCCGGCCATGCCGGCGGGTTGTCCAGCGGATCGTCGTCCGGTGCCGCGGCACGCAGCAGCCGAACCGCCACTGTGGGCAGCTCCTGGTGGTGTGGCTGGTTGCGAAGGATCGCGGCGAGCAGCCGATGCAGGGTCAGAGTGGCGGCCTCGACACGGACCAGCCCGTAGTGACGCAGCAGCCGGGTCAGCACGGTGAACGTCAGCGGATCCTTGGTTGCGGGCGCAAGCGCGTCGGGCAGCTGGGCGGGGTGGGTGCTGAACAGGGTCACTGGGATCGGTTCTGGTGCCAGGTAAGCGGCCAGGGTGAGCAGCACCAACGCAGCCGGGGACTGGGCAGCCAGCCGGTCAAGGGCGATCTGGACGCTGGCGGCGAGCGATACCGGGTATGTGGCGGAGGAGCCTTGCGCCAGCAGCTCTGTGGTCCGGTCGGCGAGCAGGGCGAGGTAGTCCGGCACGCCGGTGGCAGTATCGGCCAGGTGCGCGGCGGCCTGTGCCAGCGCCAGCGGCAGGTCCCCCAGCGCCTGTGCGATCCGCCCCGCTTCATCGTCGCTCAGCTGCGGGGCGCGACGGCGCAACAGTGTGATCGACTCGCCCCGGTTGAACACGTCCACTCCCACCGGGATGGCTAGCTCGTGCCAGCCTGGGTTGCGGGAGGTAATCACCACATGCCCGCCACCCCCAGACAGATAAGGGACCAGTGCTGCGGAATCCTCAGCATTGTCAAAGATCAGCAGCCATCGGTTTCGGTCCCGCAACGCCCCTAGCAGCCGGGCCACTGCCGCGGTCACAGGGTCGGTGACGGTCGCCAAACCCAGAGCGTGGGCCAGCTGTGCTAGCCGGTCCGCCACCAGCGCTGGTTGCTCCGCTGGGACCCACCACACCACGTCGTACTCGGCCCCGTAACGGTGGGCGTACTCGATGGCCAGCGCGGTCTTCCCGATCCCGCCCATCCCGTGCAGGGCCTGCACGACCATCGCCGTCGAGCGCTCCCCGCCCTGTAGTGCGGCATGCAGTGCGGTAAGCGTCGCATCCCGTCCGGTGAACACCGGGTTGCGGGCGGGCACATTCCACACCCGCCCCGCCAGCGAATCATCCGACCGGGCATGCGGCAGATCACGCAACGCCGCGAATAGCGTCGTCGAGCCCTGTTCTTCGACCGACGCCGGGCCGGTCGCGGAAGCTTGGGGTGCGACCGTGACGGTGGGCAGTGAGGTCGGCGGGTGCCAGTCCAGCGCTGGCTCCTGGGTAAGAATGTCGTGTTCCAGGCGTTGCAGCGCTGTGCTGGGGTCGATGCCCAGCTCGTCGGCCAGCCGCCTCCGGGTGGCCTGCAGCACTGCCAGCGCGTCGGCCTGCCGCCCAGCTCGGTACAACCCCAAGGCCAACAGCTCACACCCGTGTTCACCCAACGGATGGGCACGCACGTGGGCCTCCAACTCGGCCACCGCCACCTCGTGGGCACCTACTCCGATCAGCGCCGCGCACCGCCCCTCGATCACCGACAGGCGCAGCTCCTCTAGTCGCGCTACGTCCGGCGCCACCCACTCGGCGTCGGCCACCTCGGCGTAAGCCTCCCCACGCCACAACGCCAGCCCTGCCTCGAACTCACTCAACGCTCGTTGCGGATCGCCCCCACGCCACGCGTCCCGGCCAGCCGTGGCGTGGCCGCTGAACTGGTGAACATCGACCTCGACACGGTGGCTGTCCAACAGATAACCCGCGGCGTAGGTGCGCAACACCGTCGCCGGCGCTCGCGGCGCCCGGTCCGGCTCCAGCACCCTCCGCAGATTGGCCACATACGCCCGGAGCGATGCTAGCGCCGCCGGCGGTGGAGTCCCTGCCCACAGCGCCTCCAGCAGTACATCGGCTGCCACCGGTCGACCCACCCGACTCGCCAACAAGGTAAGCAAGGCACGCTGCTTGGGCGGCCCCAAATCCACAGGCCGACCACCCACTACCGCTTCGACCGGACCCAACACCCGCAATTCCACCGCCGTGCCGCCGGCAGAAGCACCCACAAGTAGTGGAGTCGCCGCGGCATCATCCCCGCTGATCATGGCCATACCGGCATCGGCGTACCTGTCTCCCAGCCTCCCAGTGCTAGTGCCAGTGCTCAGCACATAGCGCGGCTAAGCCAACAGTGTGGCCGACTACTCGCACAGCCAGCTACTACCGCAGTGGCGGGGGCTGTGAAGCTAACGGTTTCGCGCACCGGGGAGAGTAGGAGCAGCCCTGACAATGCCGGGATGTGTCAGTACCGGTCGGGCGCGGCGCGTCTCGCTACTTTCAGGTGCGGCGCGAACGTCCCGGGAAGTCTCTTCAGAAAGTATCGGTAGCCAGCCAGTCGTTCTCCTCAGCCTCTTGCAAGGATGAGATTTCAGAGCGTACCGCCCGCTCCCGCTCAGTGATCCGCCACGCCTCGCGACCCAGCTCCACCAGCTCGGCGCGCAACACAGGCAGCGATAGGGCCGGTGCAGGCGCGGTCATGGCTGGGCCCAAACGCGACCAATTCGGGCCTGCGTATCCACGGGAAGAACGTCGTTTTTCCTGGGCATCCGCGCGGTGGGCTGACGTTGTTCGAGACAGCATCGCAGCTTAGCGAGGGCCCGGGCCCTAGTGGGGCCGATCGCGCCGGGCGGGATTCCGGTGGTGCGGGCGACTTCGGTGTAGGGACGGGGATGGTCGGTGAACAGCGCCCGCAACAGGGTCCGCTGGCGGGGCGACAGCTCCTCGACGAGGTTCCACAGCGTGCGAGCGGTGTCGGCGTCGATCGCCCGACGCTCGGGGTCCATCGAGGGGTCAGCGACGTCGATAGGGCCCGAGGTCCGCTTGGCTTGGCGCAGGATGTGCAGGCATTCGCGACGGGCAGTGGTGGCCAGCCACCCGGACAGCCGTTCCGGGCTCTGTATCCGGTGGGCGTTTTCACCCAACCGCAGCCAGGTCATCTGGACCGCGTCGAGCTCGTCGGCGTTCTGTAGCCGAAATGACCGCACCGTCGCGGTGACAAGCCTGCCGTACCGGCGAACGATCTCCGCCCAGGCGGTCGGGTCGCCATCGCTCACCCTCGTCAGCAGGTCGGCCACGGCGGCACTGCTCCGCGTGGCGCTGGTCGGGGCATAGCGGGTGGTGGTGAGCATCGTGGTCTCCTAGAGCGAGCGCGGCTTCTCGGCACTGCCCTTCGCGGTGCGCCTCGGGTACGTCCACCATCGGTCACCACAGTTGGCCGGGGCTTGGCCGCGGATTGGAGCCGGCTAGGCGTCCCATCCCCGGTAGCGACGGCAACGCCAGCTAGCGCGGCGTCAGCGGCCGCTCAGCCCCCGGCGTGGCGGCACGCGGCGCTTCGCCCGCACCGTGCGGCGGGTGGTGGACAAGCTGTTGCACACCCCACGGTGCGGGTCAAGCAGCTCGCCGAGGTCGGTGGCAGCGCGTCCTACGCCGACGCCCTGCGAGAGTTGTTCGAACTGGACCCGCAGGCCGCCACCATCGCCGCGACCGTTCCCTGCCCTACCGGTACCCGGTGATGGCCCTGTTGCAGCCTGCCGGCAGCGGACGCACCCGCCGAACGAGCACGCACATCTCTACGGACGCGCGGCGTTCTGGAGCTGGGCACGCAGCTCGGGGGTCAGTAGCTTGCCTGCTCGGTCTACCAGCAATGTCATCTCATAACCGATCAGGCCGATATCGCAGCTCGGCGAGGCCAGCACCGCGAGACTGGATCCGTCACTGATCGCCATGGTCAACACGATGCCGCGCTCCATCTCCACGACGGTCTGCACGACCCCGCCCGCCTCGAAACAGCGAGCCGCGCCCTGGGTGAGGCTCACGAGGCCCGAGGTAACAGCGGCAAGCTGATCGGCACGGTCTCGAGGCAGTCCCGAGGACGGAACCAGCAACAACCCGTCGGCGGAGACGACGACCGCATGCGCCACCCCCGGCACCTGCTGGACGAAGCTATCCACCAGCCAACCGAACTGGCTGGGCTGGGCCGGATATCGGGGCGCTGCTGTCGTCACTACTGATTCTCCTCGAAAGTTCGCTCGACGAACGGTCGCTGCAGCGTGTCGGTCCAGCTGAGCTGCTCGTCAGGACTGATATGGGCGTGCCTGCCGACGTTCAACCCGCGCTGGTATCTGCTCAACCGGCCGCGCACAGCGTCCGGGGTACGGGCCGGCGCGGCGGATACCGGCGTCGGCGGCACATCGCCGTCCGCACCGGGCACCAGATGCGCGCGCGGCTGCCGCTTGGGCAAGCCAGCTGTGGTGAAGTCGTGATCAACCGGGGCGCGCAGTGCTTGCGCCGCCTGCCAGCCCTCGTCAAAGGGGGACCACCACTCGGTCGCAGCGGTCGCTGGCGCGTCGTCCACCGGTGCGGACTGCTGCTCGCGGAACCAGGCGGACACCATCTCGAAAATCTCTTCGCGAACCTCCGCTGCCGGCCCCCCCACCGCAGCGCCCGCGGGCGGGGGCAGAGAACCGGCCAGCGGCGCGGCGCTGTTCAGGGCATCGGTGGCCGCCGCAACCTGCACCTGGTCACCCGCCTGGTCGCTACTGCCGAAGAGCTCGAGCCAGTCCTGCTGCGCCGTACGCGGCTGGCTGCGCTGCGAGGTGACCACGCCGAGCGAAGCTGGGTTGATCGAGGCTGGGCTGAACAACTCACCCTGGGTGGCCTCGTCGATCACCGACACCTGCAGCGGCAGCTGTTCTTCGGGCCCGCTCCAGCCAGGCGACCAGGATTCGCGCTCAGATGGGCTGGTTGGGGCGCCATCCATCGGCACCCGGAGGTCGACTGTGACCAGGGAGGGAGGCAACAGCACGGTCGCGGTGATCCCGTCGCCCCCGAGGCGCTGGCGCAACCGCACCGAGATGCCATGCTGCGCGGCCAGCTCACGCACCACCAACAGACCCATCTGGCCGGGGACCGATCCATCGGCCGCTGGTGCGGAGGCCAGCCGTGCGTTGATCTCCTGCAGTTCGTCGAGAGCGATACCGGGCCCGGAGTCGGTGATCTCCACCAGCAGGCTCTGTTCGTCGGTCAGCGCGCTCGCCAGGGTCACCATGGTGCCCTGCGGTGCGACGCTGGTCGCGTTGTCGAGCAGCTCCGCGATGAGATGAACCAGGTCGTTGGCGATCGGGCCGGTCACCATGGCCGGGGGCGACGGGCACACCGTCACCCGCTGATACGAATCGATCTCCGAGAGGGCGTTGGTCAGCACATCGAGCACCGCCGTCGGCCCTTCGGCGCCACGGCGCACCGTCCCACCGGCCAGTACAAGTAGGTTCTCACTGTGCCGGCGCATCCGAGCGGCAAGGCGATCGAGCGCCACCAAGTTACGCGTCACTGCCGGATCGTGTGTTTGGCTGCGTACCTCGTCGATCAGCTGCAGCTGCCGCTGGAGCAGCTGCTGGGTACGACCGGAGAGGTTGACGAAGACGTCGTTGAGGCTGCAGCGTCGCTGAGCCTGCTCGGCGGCCAACCGGACGGCCTGGGCGTGCATGGTGTCGAACGCCCTGGCGACCTGGCCCACTTCCTCCCTGGAGTGCACCGGCACCGGATCCACGGTCGTCTGGCCGGGGGAATCGGCGCTGCGGAGCTGCTCGGCGGCCTCCGGCAGCCGCCGGTCGGCGACCTCGAAGGC